>DAIUEA010000299.1:0-3009 GCA_036845365.1 Limnohabitans sp.
ACTTAACATTAACTTAACATTAACTTAATATTAACTTAACGTTTAATGAACATCAAGTTAACGTCAACTCAAAGAATCTAAACCTTCAGTTGTTTTTTTTGATTTTCTAGTTTTCAATTTTTTAGGTGCTTTGGCATTCAACTTACTCAATTTTTGTGTCACACAATTCACCTGTACCTCTACTGTGCTTACATCCGCATGAGTTTCATCATTTTGTACAACCACTGCCCCGCTAAGCTCTGTGGCGCTTAGGAGGTGCAGCTTTCTGAGCTTGCGGTGAACCCGGACCATCTTTAGACCCAAGGTATGAACGTCTCTGGGCGTTTTGCAAGAGGCGTGAGCCCCTATTGAGCTCACCAAGTCTGGCTCAATGGCCAACAAAGGACCACCCACGATGCACTGGATTTGAGCGTTCTTAGACTTTGATTTAATCTTCTCAACCCAAGACCTGAGCCTAGGCACCTCGGTTGAGAGAGAAACACTGATGCATATCAGATCGATCCAATTGTCCGAGACCAGGGACAAAAGCTCCCCCTCCTCGTGCTCAAAACCAGGCAACAAGTGCCAACCTTTTCGTTGCAGGTACTGTGAAACCAAAAGAGGTCCCAGCGTGTGCTGGGCACCAGGGGCTGTAGCGACAAGAACCTGAAACCTGTTTACAGCCGGCATCATATGGGCTGCGTCAGGCTTGATGTAGTCTGGACTCAGCGAGTTGATCAATCGCTTGATTTTCCAACTCACAGTCGTAACGTCTAGGAAAGTAATTATGTCTTTGTCCCACAAGTCATGAAGTGCCCTTGACACTTGGGGGATGATGTCTAAACAAAAAACTTCAATATCAAGCCCTTGATCAAATAGATTTTGGGCAAAAACCTCCAACTCCCTGGAACTCATCTCCAAAAAGGCTTGGGAGCACTTCTCAACGTAAAAGCTTAGGTCCCGGCTGGAGATCTGCGATAAGGTTGGGTGCACGCACTGTGAGACCAACTTAAGAGAGTTAGCGTGGGTCTTAGGCTCTGCCAAGCTAGGCTCATCACCGTACTCTTTAACTAAGCTTGGAATAATCTCTTCCGCAAGGGTCGACACCAGGGGCAACAAATGATTAAAACTCAATTAAAGACCCCTTTGCCCTTTGGCTGATTACTTGGTTAAAGCAGCTTTGTTAACCCTGTTTTACAAATTCACCCATGACCTTAATTCCAAATAATCACGGGCAACAAAAAATTTACGTATCAAATGTGAGTGTCTATTAAAAATGACGCATAGGCACTAGTGTAAACCCCTAATGTGTAACTTTAAATTAACGTCAATTTAAGTTGACATATACCATTTTCGAGATTAAAGTTAGACCATGTTTGAAATGAACTAAAAAGAAAAGCCCATGTCACCTGAGCAACAACAAACGACCACCCTGCTCTACACGCCAGAGCAAAGAATCCTTAGGGACCAAACTGTATGGACGCCTGTTCAGGGATTTTTAGCGATATTTCAATTTCTTGTTTTCTTAGTTAGTTTAGTGCTAGTGCTCAGATGCCTGAGCGGGCCAGGAGGGCCGGGAGGGCCAATTGGGGCAGAGTGGGCACAGTGGGCCAAATGGTCCATTATTTTAAAAACACTTACCCTGTACACCATCATGATTACTGGCAGCATTTGGGAGAAAGTGGTGTTTGGCAAATACCTTTTTGCCAAAGCGTTTTTTTGGGAAGACGTCGTGAGCATGGGCGTTATTGCGCTTCACACAGTCTATATATTCTCGCTCTTTTATAGCTTCATGAGCCTTGAGCAGCAACTACTTTTAATTCTTGGTGCTTATACGGCTTACGTTATCAATGCGGTTCAATTTCTCTTAAAACTTCGAGCAGCAAGACTCCAAGAGGAAAAAAAGAGGGCTGAAAATTCCCAAATCCCCATGAATGACTCTGAGGGCTTAATGGCATGAATTCCGTCATTCCAATCGCGTCCCACTCGCGCTTACCCAACACCAACCCCAGCGCTACCCATCTTGACATTCGCCATGAGAGGGGGCAGCGCGAGGTTTTTTGCGGCTTAACCGGAATTATTTGGTTACACAGAAAGATACAAGACGCTTTCTTTTTAGTGGTTGGCTCTAGAACATGCGCGCATTTGGTTCAGTCCGCTGCTGGGGTCATGATCTTTGCAGAGCCCAGATTTGGAACTGCAATCATAGATGACAGGGACCTCTCCGGGATTGCAGATGCCAACGAAGAGCTTGACCGCGTTGTGAATCAATTGCTTAAAAGACGCAAAGACATCAAAACACTCTTCTTAGTTGGCTCTTGCCCCTCTGAGGTCATCAAACTGGACTTGTCGCGCGCCGCGCAGCGACTCAATGTTCAGTTCAACCCAGGCGTCAGAGTGCTTAACTACTCAGGCTCAGGCATTGAGACCACCTTCACCCAAGGCGAGGATGCGTGCTTGGCAAGCATTGTGGAATCTCTTCCTGCACCTAGCTTACTGGCGGGTTCGCACTCACCCCACCTTGCAGGACCAGGACAAAAGAAAAGACTTTTGGTTGTAGGCACTTTGGCTGATGTAGTTGAAGACCAAATGCAACGCATCTTTAAAGATATGGGGCTCTTGGATGTAGAGTTTTTCCCAGGTCGAAACTCACAAAGCTTACCCCTTATCAATGAAAACACGGTTTTCTTGCTCGCCCAACCTTTCCTTGCCGATACGGCCAAGCGCATTGAGGACAAGGGGGCAAAAAGATTACCCGCGCCCTTCCCTCTTGGCTCTGAGGGAACGAGCGAATGGTTTAAAGCGGCAGCAGTGTCCTTTGGTATCGATGAAAAAACCTTAGAAAAAGCTTTATTTGCTCCCCGGCAAAGAGCGCAAATTGCTATTGCAAAGCACAAAGCTATGCTTGAGAACAGGAAAATATTTTTCTTTCCCGACTCTCAACTCGAAATCCCGCTTGCACGCTTTCTCAGCAGAGAGCTTGGAATGCGACTCACAGAGGTCGGAGTCCCCTACATCCATCGTCAGCAC
>DAIUEA010000300.1:0-407 GCA_036845365.1 Limnohabitans sp.
TTGGGGGACCAGAGGATTTAAAGTGACTTGTAAATTGCTAAAGGCTCCAAACACACCTGAGTCGGGACCTGCTTTAATGACAGTGTCCATTGCAATATTTCCTGCTGCACCGGGCTTATTCTCTACGCTTGTGAAAGCGCCTAAGGAAGAGTTTAGGCCTTCAGTGCAAGAGCGAGCAATAAAGTCAGCCACCCCTCCTGCTGGGTAGCCAACAACAAATCTTAGGTTACGACCACTCAACAGGGAGTCCGCAAAGCTGTGCTTGGAGGCTCCAAGCAAAGAGCCCGTCAATCCACTGGCCAAAGAATAGTTAAGAAGTGAGCGTCGTTTCATTTTTTTAAGTTCTCGGTTTTGTAAAGTGATGCGCACTGACCAGAGCGTCAAAATCAGAGCGTCTAAGAGAGAGT
>DAIUEA010000300.1:417-3000 GCA_036845365.1 Limnohabitans sp.
AATTTGGGCGCTTTATAAATGGCCATTTCCTTGGCCGCCCACTCTATGATGTCCCCCTCCTTGACTTGTCCCTTGAATTGCTCTTTGACGACCACCAAGGCCTTGACCGTCTCCCCCCTGTACGGGTCCTTTGCAGATATCACACAGGCCTCTTGAACGGCGGGGTGCTTGTACAGCATCAACTCAACCTCTGCAGGCCAAACCTTAAAGCCTGAAGCATTAATCATCCGCTTGAGACGATCAACCATGAAAAAATAACCGTCCTCATCCTCTTTGGCCAAGTCCCCCGTTCTTAAGAAAACTTTGCCCCCTAGGTTGATAAGCGCCTGAGCCGTTGCCTGCGGGTTTTTCCAGTAGCCTTTGAACACTTGAGGGCCACTGATGATGACCTCTCCAATCTGACCGTTCTCCACCTCCTGCATCGTTAAGGGGTCGACCACCAACGACTCCACCCCGAAGATGGGAATACCCAAGCACTGCTTTTTAGCCCGCCCCGGAGGGTTCAAATGACTGGGGGCAATCGTCTCTGAGAGACCGTAACCCTCCACAAAAGTAATACCCATTTCCAATAACTTTTGAGCAATGGCCTGGGGCATCGCAGTTCCACCCCCGTTCATGCGTTGCAGGGAGGAAATATCGTACTCCCCCACGCGCGGGTTTGCTAAAAAGTCCACCACCATTGTGGGAATACAACTAAAGGTCGAGATTTTGTAGCGCTCGATACATTTAGCGGCTAAGTCCCTGTCCCAACGAGATAACAAAACGATGGTGGAGCCCGTGTACAAAGGACCATTCATTCCACTTTGCATCCCGGTGACGTGAAACATGGGCAATACGGTGAGGCGTGTGTCATCCGCTTTAGAAGAGAACCAAGACTCGCTTGCGCACACAGTGGACATGACGGTTGCATGTGTGTGCATGCAACCTTTTGGGTTACCGGTTGTGCCGGATGTATAAGGCATGACACACAAATCCTCTGGGCCTGTCGTTAAGGGGCCAGGCTTTAGTTGTGAGTCCAAGGCCTCGCTCCACAGTGCAACCCCTGATGCAGCGCTTGGGTCCAAGCTATCTTTAATTTCTTTTATTTCTTTATTTTGGTTTGGGTTTTTTAAAGACTCCGGTATGGTCAGATCTGTATCTGCGAGCAAGTAATCCTCGTAACTGCAAACGATAACTGAAGCAAGGAGTTTTTCATCTACATCTAAGTAGGGTTTTGCGTATTTAAAAAGCTCTTGGGCAAGAATGAGGGTGTGGGCTCCGCTGTCCAAGATGTAGTGCTTTAACTCTGCGCCTAAATTCATCGGGTTGATGGGAACTACAACCGCATTGGCCCTCAAAATTGCGTAGTAGGAAATAATGAACTGGGGACAATTTTGCATATAAAGCAAAACTCGGTCACCTTTTTTAACACCACATTTTTTCTCCAAGTAGCCTGCTAACGCAAGAGTCTTATCCCTAAAGCGCGAGAATGTGAGCTCTGTATCGTAATAGCGGATAAACGTTTTGTCGGGATACCTTGTGGCGCTTACCTCGACGTTGTAATAAAGTGAGGTTTTGGGCAAAGTTAATTGCCTGGGCAATTTATCTGGCCAAAAGGATAAGTGACGTTGTGACATATATTCATCCAACCTTAGGGTTCGACATCAATCCAACTTGACCAACTGTTTGCCCAAATTCTCCCCCTTCAACATGCCAATAAAAGCCTTAGGCGTGCCGGCAATACCGTGAGCAACGGTCTCCCTGTACTTCAGCGCGCCGCTTAGCACCTTCTCCCTCAGGGCGTCGATGATGGGGGGCCAGGTCTGGGGCTTATCGCTGACGATAAAGCCTTGAAGCTTTATACGGTTGATTAAGATGGAGCGCATTTGCTGGTTACCGTAGGGCTGTTGGTTGTACTCAGATACCAACCCACAAAGGGCAATTCTTGAGAAAGGATTCATCAGCGACATCACGTGCTCAAAAATAGCTCCCCCTACGTTCTCAAAAACGCAGTCAATTCCGCTTGGGACGGCCGCTTTTAAATTTCCTTTAAAAAGGGGATCATTGTGGTCAACACAAACATCAAAACCCAGCTCTTGCACGGCGTACTCACATTTGTGAGACCCGCCGGCAATACCCACCACTGTGCAGCCCAAGCTCTTCGCGAGTTGCCCAACCACAGAACCAACCGCCCCCGTAGCGGCGTCAACCAACACGGTTTCACCGGCCTTGGGCGCGCAAATATCGATCAGTCCAGTCCAAGCCGTTACGCCGGGCATTCCCAAGACACCAAGGTAAGCACTCGGCGAAATGCGCGAGGTGTCAATGCGTTTGATTTGGTCCGCGGGCGCGGCGTGGTGAGTTTGCCACCCTGAGTAGCTGAGCACATGATCCCCCACACCGTAATCAGAAGACTTGGATTGAATGACCACGCCTGCTGCTTGACCAACCATCACCTCACCTAACTGTGCGCTGGCAGCGTAAGACTTCCCCGGCATCAACCTACCCCGCATGTAAGGGTCCAAAGACAGCCACTCGTTTCGAATCAGTACTTGGCTATCGCGCAGCGTAGGAAGGGGTTGCTCGATGAGCTCAAAGTCACTC
>DAIUEA010000301.1:0-2994 GCA_036845365.1 Limnohabitans sp.
GTTTTTGTGCCGCTTTCGGTGCTTTTATCTGCGTCCTTTGTTTGTCGCTCGCTTGTCCCAGCGCTTTGCATAAGTGGCTGTCTGGCCTCGTGAGCTTGGGGGTGAATTGAGGGCTGAAATGGTTTGGGAATCATGCAGAATTCTTGAATATTTTAAAAAATCAAAAGTTTACTTAGGTTGTGGGTTCACATCAAATTAAATCAGCACCATAGAAATTTTAAGAAGGATAGATCTCTTTGGGTGAGAATTTGTTTGCAAATAAACTCAAATAACATTAGAACTCAAATCCTATTAATTTGTGGAAGACGGCGCATGTGTTTTAAAAGTTAATGATCAGAAAAACCTTGTTTTGGCCCCATAAAAGAATTGTCTTCCAACCTGCATAGAATGTATGTTTTCTACAAAATACGATGACATCTATGGACGACGGCATTATCAAGATCACGGGTGCGAGACAACACAACCTGAAAAACCTGGATGTACACATCCGCACGGGAGAGTTAACCGTTGTCACCGGACCCAGTGGGTCTGGTAAATCCAGCCTTGTTTTTGACACCCTATACGCTGAGGGTCAACGCCGTTATGTAGAGACTTTTAGTGCCTACGCCCGTCAATTCTTAGACCGCATGGATCGTCCCGCAGTCGATAAAGTTGAGGGGGTCCCCCCGGCCATTGCAATTGATCAAACCAATCCCGTGCGTAGCTCACGCTCGACAGTTGGGACCATGACAGAGCTTAACGACCATTTAAAACTTCTTTTTGCAAGAGCGGCTCAGCTTTTTGATAAAAAAACGGCAAGCCCCGTGCGCCTCGATAACGCACAGACCATTTTCGCTGAAGTGCACTCCAGAGTTTCCAAATTGACTGCGGATCCTAGGCTATTTTTTACTTTTCCAGTCGAACTCCCGAACTCCGCAACCCCCCAAGAAATAGAGCAATGGCTGAGCGCCAGTGGTTTTACGAAAGTGCAAGCGCAGCGCGAAGTAGCCACCTTAAGCGGTCCAAGAAAAGTCATTGATGTGGTGGCAGACCGCTTTCGATTGGGCTCTGTAGATCAGGCCCGTGTGATCGAGGCGATAGACACAGCCATTAAGCGCGGGGCTGGTCGCTTAAACATTTATGTTGATCCTGCCCAAGACACGGGCAACACCATGGCAGGGGCTGACTCTGAGATCTGGAAGTTCTCAACCGGGTTGCACTGCCCAGAGAGTGACCTCACCTACAGTCCACCAACGCCTTCTATGTTCTCTTTTAACTCACCCCTAGGTGCGTGTGAGACTTGCCGTGGGTTTGGGCGGGTCATCGGTGTGGATTACGGACTGGTGATACCAAACGATAAGCTGACCCTTCGCTCAGGAGCCATCAAGACTATTCAAACCCCTGCTTGGTCAGAGGCGCAGGACGATTTGATGCGGCATGCTGAGAAAGAGGGGATTCCAAGAGATACGCCTTGGTATAAGCTGTCCCAGTCACACCGAGACTGGGTGATCAACGGCTCACCCGATTGGAATGGTAAGTGGAATCAAAAGTGGTTTGGGATAAAGCGTTTCTTTGAATACTTGGAGACCAAATCCTACAAAATGCACATCAGAGTGCTCTTATCAAAATACAGAAGTTACACCCCGTGTCACGTCTGTGAAGGCTCACGTTTAAAAACGGAGAGCCTTTTGTGGAGGATAGGGAGTTTAAAGAGCGCCGAGCAAGCGACTTTACTTGCCTCTAGGTTTAGACCTGCAGGCGTAGACTGGACAGCTGAGCAGATGCTCACACTTCCTGGACTGACGCTTCACGATTTGATGCTCCTGCCGATTGATCGGTTGAGACTTTTCTTTGATGCGATGGCTTTGGATAACTCTTTAAATGTTCATGACAACGCAGAGCGTCAAGCCCTGATCATGTTGTTTGATGAAATTAGGACACGGCTTAAGTATCTTTGCGATGTGGGCCTAGGCTATTTAACGCTGGACCGTCAAAGCAGAACTTTGTCCGGAGGCGAGGTTCAACGTATCAACTTGACGACAGCCCTTGGAACGTCATTGGTTAACACGCTCTTTGTTTTGGATGAGCCCAGTATTGGGCTACACCCAAGGGATATGTCCCGTATTACACAGGCCATGGAGCGTTTGAAAAATGCGGGCAACACTTTGGTCGTAGTTGAGCACGATCCGGCCGTTATGTTGGCGGCTGACAGAATCATTGACATGGGTCCTGGACCCGGAGAGCGGGGCGGACAAATTGTTTTTGACGGTACCCCTGAACAAATTAGAGGTGCAGACACATTAACCGGAGATTATTTAGGGGGTCGCAAATCCATAGGGCTTGGCTTTACCAGGTTGGTGCGTGAGTCCACCAAACGCTTGATACTGGAGGGCGCGCAGGAGCATAACTTAAAAGATCTTTCAATTGAGTTCCCCTTGGAGAGACTGGTCTGTGTCACTGGGGTAAGCGGCTCTGGCAAATCAACGCTTATCCAAGACATTTTGGCGCCGGCCCTCTTAAGGCACTTTGGGCGTTCTACTGAAACTCCGGGGCGTCATGCAAGGTTACTGGGAACCGACCATTTGGGGGACGTCGTATTTGTCGATCAGTCTCCGATTGGTAAAACTGCTCGCTCTAATCCCGTAAGTTATGTGGGTGCTTGGGATGCGATTCGGGAGATTTTTGCGAACGCAACCGTCTCTCGGCAAAGAGGATATACGGCCAGTAAATTTAGCTTTAACGGTGGAGACGGCAGGTGCCCGACTTGTGGGGGCTCTGGCTTTGAGCACGTTGAGATGCAGTTTTTGAGCGATGTTTATTTGAGATGTCCAGATTGCAACGGTAAGCGCTACAGGCCTGAGATACTGGAGGTCAAGTTGGAGAGAAAAGACCCCCTCAGCGGTGTCCCCGTTTACCTGAACGTCTCTGATGTGCTTGAGCTCACCGTGAGTCAAGCGGTAGCCCTTTTTGCAAAAGACAAAGAGGTGATAAGAGCCCTCCTGCCCATCGTAGATG
>DAIUEA010000302.1:0-2990 GCA_036845365.1 Limnohabitans sp.
AACCTGCATAAACTTCACTAGTAACCGTTGGCAGATACACGATGCACGACCTGACGCCGACGCCGATGTCAACGCACGTCCGACAATTGGCGTTAGTTGACTGTAATAATTTTTATGTAAGTTGCGAAAGAGTCTTTCGTCCCGATCTCATCCACACCCCTGTGGTCGCTCTTAGTAACAACGACGGATGCGTCATCTCTCGCTCCAACGAAGCCAAGGCGCTTGGCATCAAGATGGGGCAACCGTGGTTTGAAGCAAAGGAGTTGGAGAGGGAGCACGGCATACTGGCGCTTAGCTCAAACTACGCGTTGTACGCAGACATGTCCAACCGAGTGATGTCTATTCTTAGCCAATTCACCCCCACCCAGGAGGTCTACTCCATTGACGAGTCTTTTCTGGACTTAAGCGGCATCAGAGAGCTAAGAGATGTCAGCTACAAGATTAAACAAACGGTTGGACAATGGACGGGGATTCCCGTATGCGTTGGCATCGGACCTACAAAAACGCTTGCAAAACTGGCTAACCAAGTTGCAAAGAAACATCCAAAATCCAAGGGTGTGTTTAACTTCAACGATCTAAACGAATCACAAAAGGACGCCCTGCTCTCCAAAATAGAGGTATCTCAGGTATGGGGGGTCGGCCGGCGTTTAACGAACCGACTTAGCGCATACAACGTTTACACCGCTCAAGATTTAAAACTTGCAGATACGCCCACACTGCGCGCCGAGTTTGGGGTCGTCATGGAGAAAACGCAACGTGAACTGCGCGAGCTCTCCTGTATCGATATGACGCAAGTGGAGCCCGCAAAAAAACAAATCGTTTGCAGCCGCTCGTTCGGGCAAATGATCACAGATGTGAATGCGCTCAAAGATGCGGTTTCACTATTTGTCTCCAACGCCTGTCAAAAATTGAGAGCTCAACAATCTCACGCCTGCATCATCCAAGTCTTCTTATCCACTAACCGCTTTAGAGCTGAATTACCCCAGTACAACCCTTGCATAAGCGTACCCTTACCCCAACCCACCAACGATACGGTATATGTCAATACATGGGCCAATTATTTAGTAGAAAAAATGTTTAAATCCGGCTACAGCTACAAAAAGGCTGGCGTTATGCTGAGCGAGATCACGCCAACAACACACAGGCAAATGGATATGTGGGAGCCTGCGCATCAACCCAATGAGAGACTCATGGGCGCTTTAGATGAGCTGAACAAACGCTATGGACGGGGCACTGTCACGGTCTCAACGCAGGGCACCTACTTGGATAAACAAAGCGGACAAAACTGGCAAATGAAACAAACTAGAAAGTCTCCCAATTACACAACCAATTGGAATGAGGTACCTTATGTTTGACAGTTTATAGGTTTGACAGTTTAAAGGTTTGACAGTTTTTAGTGTTGAGAGAGCGGCGTTTTACGCATTGAACCTCTAAGCGAAGTCTTTGTTACTTTGGCCTGCTAGGCTTTTGAACCATGGAGCCAGCAAACCTACCACCCCGATCAATCTCCAAGTCGGAGTACTCAAGGGCGCCAGAGACAATACCAGAGGCACGTATGTGGAGGTACTCTTCGCAGTGAATCTCTTTGTTAATTTCACCCAACACATCCATCTCGCGTGCAGTTACTTTTCCGGTAATTTTGCCTTGCAAACCCACCAGTAAATTATCAGCCTTAAGCTCACCGTTAACAGTTCCGTGAATCTCAGCTTTACCAGGCACATTAAAAGTGCCTTGAATGACAACACCTTCTCCGATGTAAATATCCTGCCCTTGGGACCTGGGCTTTGCGGAGGAAGCATTGCTTGGATTGAATCCCGCATTGGGATTCGAATTTTGAGCTGCGCTTGGGTTGGAGTTTGGATTGGACTTAAAAGAATTACCGACCATAATGATGTGCTCTCTAAAAAACTAAATCCATTCTAATAGAAACTCCAGGAAAAACAAAAAAGCACCTACACATTTCGTCGCTTACAGCTACTATTTAATGGGTTTTTCATCTAAATGACATATGAACAAGGGAATGAACGGCGTAATTAACTAAATCTACAGGAAACAAAGCTTAAAATCAAAGCAATCAACCCATTTACTTAGCAAAGTCTAAGGCTTTTATGAAAAACTTCGCTCTTATTTTGACCCTTTTTGTCCTCTCAGCCGTGGGCCTTTGCGCCAACGCGCAGGAGGCCAAAAGTGCACGCATATCCGTAACTGGTGCTTACAGCAAAGCAACCGTGGCGGGGCAAAGTGTGAGCTCAGGATTTATGAAGATTACAGCGACAGGGGCAAGTGATCAATTAATCAGCGCAAGCAGCCCAGTTGCAACCGAAGTACAACTCCACAGCATGAGCATGGAGGGCAACACCATGAAAATGCGTCAAATCAAGGCCCTTGAAATACCAACTGACTCAAGCGTTGAGCTAACTCCAGGCGGCTTACATTTGATGCTAATGGGGCTCAAAAAGCCTCTTGCCGTGGGCGACGTTGTGCGAGTCAAGTTGAAATTTGCGTCCTCTGGGGAGCTTGAGGTCAATCTACCCGTTCAAGCAGTTGCAGGGGCATCCATGCACGACCACTCGATGAAATGATTGACATTAAGCAAAAAACGCGTTAATTGCCGATATTTTTCAAAAAAACTATTAACTGACTCATAAAAAGACAACTGGAGTCGAAACTATTTCTTAATAGCCCTATATTTTATTTGGCAATTTTAGATTATCCTCGGGAGGTAACAAATGGGAGCGTTAATGCTTGATGAGTTTACGAAACGAGACAGAATAGATTCAATCGATTTGCTAAACGAATCCATTGACAACTTAAAAGAATTACATTCAGTGCTAGCCATAACAAGCAAAGCTTTTAAGGAGTCTATTGCAAAAGAGAAAAAGTTGTTTGAGCGGCTAATCTCAGCCGAGTTTCGAGTCACCAAGCCCCAAACTGAAAGCGAGAGCGCGCAAATATCAGATACCAATGAATCGCCCTCTGATCACGCATTG
>DAIUEA010000303.1:0-2974 GCA_036845365.1 Limnohabitans sp.
CCCAAAATAGTTGACTGGTATATGGATGGGAAAATAATGATCGATGAACTCATAACCCACACAATGCCCCTTCATCAAATTAACCGAGCCTTTGACCTCATGCACTCGGGTGAATCTATACGAAGCATCATTGAATTCTAAATCTATCGAACCGTTACCAGCTGTTTCTCAGCTCTCTCAATTTAGTGAAGACAATTTCGTCCCCAGGCTCATCTGCCAGTTGCGTGAACTTTGCGCGCAGCTCGCGGATCACGCTTGGGCTACCAAGCCGGAAAAAAGTGTTGACCTCGCGCTCTTCTTTCATCGTCGTTAGATGCGCTTGGTTAGGGTCTTGGCCTCGAACTTGATCCAAGAGTGATTGGGCCTGAGCGTTACCGGGCTCTCTGCTGAGGGTAAATTTAAGATTATTTTCGATATAGTCATGCCCTGGATAAATCACTGTGTCGTCGGACAATTGACTCAATTGCTCAGAGAATGTTTTATAGAGAGTTGAAACGTTCCCGCCGTTGTGGCAATTTCCAGCGCCCGCGTTAAATAGTGTGTCCCCAGAAAAAAGCGCCGGTTGCTCCCCGTGGGAGTGCAAACAAATATGACACAGGGTGTGGCCTGGGGTATCTAAAGCCTCTAAGATCACCGTCTTTCCGACCTGGACAATGTCACCTGCTTTTAAACCGCGATCCATACCCGGTATTTTGCCCCCTGCGTTGTGATGCGCCAAGACCTTGGCACCCGTTTTCTCAACCAAGGCCGCATTTCCTCCAGTGTGATCTAAGTGCTCATGTGTGTTCAATATTTGGGTGATCTCCCAGCCCTCTTGTTGAGCTATTTGAAAGCACTTTTCACTGTCCAAAGGATCAATTGCTAAAGCTTCCCCTGTTTCTTTACATGCAATGATGTAGTTGAAGTTGCGGTATTCATTGCCCGTCCAAATTTGTTTAACAATCATAATTACTTCCCCAAAAGTAGCCCTAAGGCGCAGACAAGTGTAACCGTATGATAGAACTTTGATTGCTTTAAGGAGTGGAGTGCAACCCAACCTTGCATTTTTTTGTAAAACCGCAATACCTTATACCCAATACCCTAATACCTTATACCCTAATACCGCAAAGCCTCTGAGTCCTGCGCTACTAAACCACTTTGTCGCTAATAGTTTGAGGATAGGGGACGGTCTCTTTGAAGGAAGATCGCTGCTCTAGTGCCAAAAAATAATGTTCCAACGATGGGTAAAGTTTGTTCCAATTAAATTCTTTAAAACGGACACTCAAATAACCCAGCGCTGATCCAATAGAAATGTCCCCTAAGCTTAAACTGTTGCCAACTGCGTAAGAACGCTGCCCGACTAAACGCGCTATTTCGCCGACTCCTCCCTCTATTTTTCTGATTTGACGCGCCGACCAATCTGGGCTTTCATTCTTACCGCGCATGCGCTCGAAAAATAACAGCACCACAGCATCACACACTCCATCACAGAGAACTTCAAATTGTTTAGCAAGAAGTCTCTCAGGCACGCTCGAGGGGAGTAGGGGTGTATCCGGGAACATGAGTTCTAACCACTCCAGAATAAACCGTGAATCATAGACGCTACTACCGTCCTCTAATAGTAAAACGGGTAACTTACCCAATGGGTTGTATTTAGGCGTGATGGCGTCGCTGTTCCAAGGTACTTCGGTGATTAGTTCGAATGGAATATTTTTTTCTATTAAGGCGATACGTACTTTTCTAGCATAGGGGCTAGGAGTTGCGCTAATAAGTTGAAGCATAGACGTTTGATATTTTGTGGCAATGTGGGAGTCTGTGTCCTAGTTTAATGCGCTTAGATTAATAATTACGGCGTTGACCTGCTAAAATCAGGATACTCTTTGCGTATTTTGTGGATCTGCTCAATCGTGGTGTCAAGTAGGCAAGCAGTTTTGTTCACCAAAGGGCTTGGGGCCATCGGCAATGCCTCCTCAAATGCACACCAGTCATCCCTAAACTTAACCCAACTTCTTTGCGCACGAAGCAGCGCTTTGTAGGACCCTTTAGGCGTTCTTAGGACGAGCCTTTTGTACTCCACGTTAAGTACCGTGTCTTGTCGGTGAAACTCATCCATATAACAGCGTAGCCACTGAGAATTCTTCATGCCGCCTAAATCAACTTGGTCCAAGCAGGTCTGAAAAGCTGGCGTCATCTGCTGTGTATCAGGATCCGCAAAAACTGGTGTCGATACAAAAAAAGACAGATAAATCGACACTACTAAACTACTATTTTTCAGCATCAATGACTTATCTCCTGTAACTAAATGTTCAGTTTACCATCAGGGTTTAACCTAGTATCTTAGAGGCATAAAGTTTAACTTTAGGACCCACAAAAAATATAATGGTTGCTTTGATTTGGGGTAACTACGATGATGAATACTTTGAAAAAAACCAGTTTGGCTGGACTGTTCGCTTATTTAAGTGTTTCAAGCGTTAACGCCTTGGCCGCTGATCCCATACTGATTGGCTTGTCTATAACGCAGTCCCCCCCTGGCTCGGTGGTGCAGGGCACTCAAGTCAAAGATGCCATGGAGATCTACCGCGATATGATCAATTCCTCTGGCGGGGTGCTTGGGCGACCCATTCAATTTGTGATCGAAGACAACCAAGGTATTCCCGAAAAGGGACGCTCAGCTGTTGAGAAATTAATCACCAAAGACAAAGTAGTTGCTATTACGGGGACTCATCAAAGCTCAGTTTGTTTGAGTGAAATAGAAGTCGCTCACCGCTACCAAGTCCCCTATGTGAACACCAATTGCTGGGCAGATTCAGTTCGTGAAAAAGGCTACCCCGAAGTTTTTAATACCTCCCCCTACAACTCCGTCGTGGCAGACTCCATGGCCGATACCATCAAATCAATGAAAGTCAAACGCGTTGTGGGTTTCGCTGAAAACACGGATTACGGCATTGGTCTGGCCAAGGGCCTGGGTGCAGCACTCAAGAAAAAAGATCCTTCC
>DAIUEA010000304.1:0-2973 GCA_036845365.1 Limnohabitans sp.
ACCCTTGGCTGATCCCAAATAAGTATCTATCAAACGGGTATCCTTTGCCAATTGAGCGCTTGGCCCCTCTGCGCTAACCTCCCCCATCTCTAAAACGTAGCCATAGTCTGCGACCGACAACGCAACCCTTGCATTTTGTTCAACCAAAATCAAAGTTACCCCAGTATCACGCAGTTTTTTGATGATATTAAATATCTCCTTCACAACCAGTGGGGCAAGTCCAATGCTTGGCTCATCCAACATCAACAAGGTTGGAGCGGACATCAAGGAGCGACCAATGGCAAGCATTTGTCGTTCTCCACCAGAAAGGGTTCCAGCTATTTGTACGCGGCGCTCTCTGAGCCTGGGAAAAAGGTTGTAAACCACTTCAATTTGTTCCCGCCAGTGCTTGTTTTTTAATTTCTTTTGTCGAAACCCACCCAACTCTAAATTCTCCTCCACGCTCATAGTGGCGAATAGCTCTCTCTTTTCTGGGACTAATGCGATACCTTGCATGACCCTTTCCTCTAAAGCACCGTTAAGTATTGAGGATCCGCGGTAATTCAACTCCCCGGTGCAGGGCACCAAACCCATTAGTGCATTTAAAAGTGTAGATTTACCCGCCCCGTTGGGGCCAATAACGGTTATTACCTTTGCTGCTTCAACCTTTAAATTAATACCGTGCAGCACTTCAGCTTTACCGTATCCAGCTCTTAATTGCTTGATTTCTAATAATGGTTTTTGCATAAAGATTATTGAATTTTTGGTACAACTGTCCTATAAAAGAGTCAAGATTGTATTTCGTTATCCAAGCCGACGCGGACCCATTCTTATTTCGCGTTCGAGAATCTCAACCTACTGTCAAATGCGAGGAATTAAAATTTAACTCCCGTCTTGATGTGCAATTTAGTAAATCCTCATTGAACCTTGGAGTTTTAATTTGGCTACAGAGCAAAGCATTAATTCTGGAGATTTAATTGATCAATAAATTCAAATAATCCCTGAATATTCTCCTCGTGACGCATGGGGGGAAGCGTTTTAATTAATTTTCGACCATATCCCGTGCTCATTAAACGGGAATCACAAATGACAAGCACTCCCGTGTCCATCTCGCCCCTTATGAGTCGTCCCGCACCTTGTTTTAGAGCAACTGCGACCTCTGGTATTGAATAATCATTAAAAGCACTCCCCCCCTCCTCCTCAATTCTGGAGCACCGAGCCTCAACCAAAGGGTCTCCTGGCGGGGGAAAAGGTAACTTATCAATTATCACTGCCTGCAAGGCGCTACCAGGAACATCAAATCCCTCCCAAAAACTGGCAGTGGCCACTAGAACAAACCCAGTGGCAGGTTCGCCCAAATGAGATTGATCCAATGTGGAGCCAGAGCGAAAACGATCCATCAAAAACCTTTTGGGTAATTGTCCTTGCACCATGACCTCTATCTTAGGGCTATTGCAGTAGTACTGAGACAATGCGTCACCAATAAATTTCAAAGCGCGGTTGGTCGTTGTCAAAATCAAAGTTCTCCCTCCCAAAAGATCAACTATTTTTTTTGCTAATTCACAGACCTCTTGAGAGTGATTTGAATCACTTGGCTTAACCATGTTTCGCGGAATGTACAACAACGCCTTATTGGCGTAGTCGAAAGGGCTTTGAACTCGAAGAATTTGGCTGCTTTGCAAACCGCAGGGCTTGGTAAACCAAGTGAGCGCGTCATCGCTGCCAAGAGTTGCAGATGTAAACACCCAGCTCCTGGGTAAATTTATTGCATTTTGCTCTACAGATCTTGGAATGGGAGAGGTTTCACAATCCCCCATATCTCCATCATTAGAGATACCCAGCAGTTTTTCTTTAACTACTTGGGCTATATCTAGTGGAGCTTCAACGAGTTTTGGCATCTGCCCCATCTCTAGCCAACGAACTTGATCAACTTTGGGTTCATTTGAGAAATGTTTAACCAAATGCTTAAAACCACTGACGCGCTCATACAATTTTGGAAACTCAGGAGCTAACTCACTGACTGTGGACAAGACATTTAACGCTTTGTCGAAGGAATTATTCAACTCATCCAGACAACCGCGCCACTCCTCAGGATTAATCCCATCAGGGACTAGCTGCGTCCACCTCAAGCGATTCGTATTCAGGGGAGCTCCAATACAAAGCCGCAGATCTCGCACTGCTTTTTCAAGCTCTGAGCAAACACCTTGCCAGTCACATAAGCCAGCTGCTACAATTAAACCACTTGCTAAAATGTCTCGTACCAGATCCAGTAATTGGCCAATACCCAACTGCTCTCCCAAAAACTGTGTACCTGTTTCGTTGAGTTGGTGCGCTTCATCAAAAATAACGACTCTCACAGAGGGCAAAAGTTCTGCCATGCCGGACTCTTTGACTGCTAAATCAGCAAAGAAAAGATGGTGATTGATAACAACAACATCCGAGGAAAGGGCTTGCTTACGGGCATTATTAACAAAACAAGGTTTAAACTGGGGACACTGTGATCCAAGACAATTGTCCCTAGAAGATGTGATGAGTGGTATTACGGGAGAACGGTCCTCTAAGCCGCCTAATTCTGAAAGATCACCCCCTTCGGTGATTCTTGCCCACTCACGAACCATAGACAAAGATTTAATGCTTGCCTTGTCGCTCAGGTTGTGTTCTCGCCCGTGTGTCTCAAGTCTTTGCTGGCAAAGGTAGCTAGATCTACCCTTTAATAAAGCGATCTTTAATGGTAGCTCCAAGACCTTGACGAGCTGAGGCAGATCGCGAGCAAACAACTGGTCTTGTAGGGCTTTTGTGGCAGTGGAGAGCAAAACTCGCTCCCCACTTAAGAGAGCAGGCACCAAGTACGCAAACGTTTTACCAACCCCTGTACCGGCTTCAACTACCAAACTACCACCGATTTCCATGGTATTGGCAACAGCCATGGCCATATCTGTCTGACCTTGCCGTGGTTTGAAATGAGAGGTGGTGCGAGCTAAAACTCCCTCCGCT
>DAIUEA010000305.1:0-2967 GCA_036845365.1 Limnohabitans sp.
CAGGTAGGTCCTAGGAGTGCTGGGGCGGTACCGGGTCCAGTAGCTTTTAGAAGAGGCGGTACTGAGCCAACGGTGACGGATGCAAACGTGGTTTTAGGAAGAATAAATCCTGAAAGTTTGATGAACGGGGAGAAAGCGCGCCTAGATGTAGAGGGAGCTAAGAAAGCTGTGAGGGAGATGGGCGCAAAACTAAATCTCAGCATGGAGCAAATGGCTGAGGCTATTTTAGCTGTGGTGAATCAACGAATGTCGGGGCGCATCCGCTTGATGTCAATTGAGCGGGGCTTGGATCCAAGGGATTTTGCAATGGTTGCCTTCGGAGGTGCTGGCCCACTTCACGGCGGCGCGCTCATCAGAGAGGTAGGTATCAGCACTATGTTGGTTCCAGAGTACCCGGGCGTATTGTGTGCATTGGGGTGTGCCTACGCAGATTTGAGATACGACATTTCTCAAACGGTTGAGAAAAGACTAGATCTAATTCCTGAGGCGCAGCTGTCGCAAATCGTTGAGCAGCAAATAAAACAGGCTCATGATCAAATCGTAAACAGTCAAGTACCTGTGGATGAGGTCCGTATCACGCACGCAGCTGATATGGCCTACACCGGACAAATTCACTCAATCCGAGTTGAGATTGAGAAGGGGTGGAGTCCTAATCAGATGCAACAAGCTTTTAACAATGCTTATAGCGCGCAGTTTGGCAATACCTTAAAGGATATACCCATTGTCATTGTTCATTTGAGAACCATTGCAGTTGGACTTAGAACCAGCTCTGCAGAACAAAAGCGCACTTCAACTCTAAGCGCCTCGTCTAAGCTTGAGACCCAATCTAGGCGTCCCGTTTATTTTGGTGCCTGGATGGATACGCCTATCTACGCTCGCAGCAGCTTGAAGCCGGGAACGTCACTGGATGGGCCGGCCATCATCGAGCAGCTTGACACCACAACCGTGGTTGAGCCCGATATGACCCTTAAAGTCGATTCTTTTAATAATTTATTGATAAGGTTGAAATAATGGATCCAGTAACGTTAGCCGTCGTCAGGGGGAGTTTGGAGCAAATCGCAGATGAGATGGATCTGCATTTAATACATGCAGCCATCTCCCCCATCATCTCAGAGACCAATGATTGTGCAAACGGTATCTTTCATCCGACAACGGGTGAGACCATCGCACAGGGCAGATACGGTTTGCCTGTCTTTTTGGCCTACATGCAGTTTACTGTCCAACATGTCATTGAAAAAGCCCGATTAGAGGGGGGCTTTAAACCAGGTGATATGTGGATTTTGAACGATCCTTATATTGGAGGGAGCCATCTTCAAGATGTTCAATTGATTGCACCCGTTTTTGTAGACAACGAGCTCTTTGCTGTGATGGCAACCACAGGTCACTGGATGGATGTGGGTGGAAATGTACCCGGAGGGTGGGCGCCCAAAGCCACAGAAATACACCAAGAGGGGATCATCATTCCTCCGGTAAAGCTCTACGAGGCCGGCAAACTTAACTCGGCGCTAGTTAGTATGTTTACGGCAAATGTCAGATTGCCCAAAGAAATCTCAGGGGACTTATCTGCGATGGCGAATGTGTTTAGTGTGGGCACCCGAGGGATCGAGTCTTTGGTAAAGCGCTACGGCAAGGAGGTGCTGTCAAGTTGCTTAAATGAGATGATTGAGTACTCAGAGCGTCAAATGCGCTCTTACATTGAGGAGCTCAAAGACGGTGAATACGCCTATGAAGATTTCTTTGACAACGACGGTATCACAGATGAACCTATTCCTATTCGCTTAAAGATCACCGTTAAAGGCGATGAAATGCATTTCGACTTTACGGGCACGGGCGCCACTGCAAAGGGTCCTTTGAATATGTCGCGTAACACGACTTTGTCGACGAGTTATGTGGCCATCAAGCACATTTTTCCTGACGTTCCTGTGAACGGGGGAACGTTTAGGCCAATTCACTTTACGCTTCCCGATAGAACGGTTTTATCCGCCCAGTACCCTGCCCCAGTGGGTGGGTACCTAGAAGGAGTGGGCCGTGTTATAGATCTGATTTTTGGAGCAATGTCTCAAATTATTCCTGACAAAGCGCCGGCTGCCTTTTTTGGAACCACGGGTGTTGTAACCGTCAGCGGCACGCACCCACGCAGTAACAATTATTTTGTAGGAGTCTTTCCTTATCCAGGCGGCTACGGCGCGTCCAAGGCGAGTGACGGTTTAGTCAACGGAAACCCTCCCCAGTCGATGGCCAATTTTATGTCTCTAGAGATGTGCGAGCACAGATTTCCTTTGAGGTTTGATTACTTTGCGCTCAGGGAGAACTCTGGCGGAGCGGGTTGGCACAGGGGCGGGTGCGGGACCTCTTACGGTTTCACCGCTTGGTCAGACTGTGTCGTATCGGTGTTGGGAGACCGAGTTGATTACGCTCCCTTTGGCGTTCAAGGGGGTGGGCCTGCGTCACCAAGTCATGTTGAGTTTGAGACCCAGGGTAAGCAGTGGACTCCTCACTTTAGAAGTAAGGAGGAGAAACAACTGCTTAAACCAGGCGACTCATTGCGGGCTGCCTCCCCGGGCGGGGGCGGCTTTGGCGACCCACTTGAGCGCGACTTAGATAGCGTCGAGACGGACTTAAACCGAGGCTATATCAACGAGTCTTCTGCCCGAGAGAAATACGGCGTTGTGATCGAATCCGCGCAACATGCTGGGGGCGATCAAAGGGGTGCAGGGCACATGACTTATCGTTTGGACAGAGTTGCGAGCGCAGCTAAAAGAGTCCAACTAGCACAAGAGCGTGCGCGCAGCCCCATTGATTTAAAAAATCAATTCTCAAACCCAAGGACTAAGAGCATGGAACAAATCGCAAGCAGTTAAGGTAAATAGTTAAGAGCAAACCGCGCACCACACACCTTTTCGAATTCACTAACATTAATCCGAGATTATCCAATAGGAATTTAATACTTGATTATGGCTTATCAAT
>DAIUEA010000306.1:0-2931 GCA_036845365.1 Limnohabitans sp.
GAAACACTCCCCGCCCTGATGACCACTACGCTCAGTCCAAATGGGATGCAGAGGAAGAGTTGTTGGATTTTGCCGCCAGGAGCGGCATGAGCGTGACGATTTTGCGACCTCCTTTGATTTACGGCCCTGGGGTCAAGGCGAACTTCCTGAGTTTAATGCGTTGGCTCAGTTACTCACTACCCACGCCTTTTAGGCTTGCTCAGAACAAAAGAAGTTTCCTTTTCACCGCAAATTTGACCAGCGCAATTGCCAGGTGTATTGAGATGGGGCCAAGGCGATCTGGGAAATATTTTTTGAGTGACGGTGAGGATTTATCCTCACACGAGTTGGGCTCAAAAATCTCTAATGCGCTTAACTGTTTTTATTTTTCGTTGCCCGTTCCTGTGGTTTTACTTAAATTTGCGGGCTGGTGCACGCGTAAAACACCCCAAATCAATCGCTTGCTCAGTTCACTACAAGTGAGCAACGAGCTCTTTTGCAGAGACTTTGATTGGACGCCGCCCCACACGGTGGACGAGGGTTTAGCTGAAACTGCGAAGTGGTTCAAAGCCCAGCGGCGAACAGTGCGAACGCACCGCTTAAAAAGAGTGGTGGACCTTGCGTTCTGTCTTTTTGCTTGCCTGGCTTTGTTTTTACCCATGGTGTTGATTGCGCTTATTGTTAAGCTCTCGTCTAAGGGGCCCGTCTTATACTGGTCCGAGCGGGTCGGCGCCCATAACCAAATCTTTAGGATGCCTAAATTTAGATCCATGCAAGTGGGCACACCAGTGGTTGCCACCCACTTGCTCGAGAGGCCGGATGCCTACCTAACACCGATAGGCGGGTTACTGCGCCGTTCAAGTCTTGATGAGCTTCCCCAGTTGCTGTGTATTTTGCGGGGAGAGATGAGCTGGGTAGGCCCAAGACCTGCGCTTTACAACCAATACGATTTGATCTCCTTGAGAACGCAGGCAGGTGTTGACGCGCTTGTTCCCGGCATCACGGGCTGGGCTCAGATTAATGGACGCGACGAGCTGGAAATACCTGAGAAAGTGCAATATGATCGAGAGTATCTTTTGAAAAGGTCTTTCTTATTCGATATGAAAATCTTGTGGTTAACATTTTTCAAAGTTCTTTTTCATAAAAACATAGCGCATTGAAAGATTGTTAATTGGAGGACTATGGAAGCACTATTGAAGGACTATTTATTGAAGGATACCTTCTTTTAGATTTATTTAAATGACTCCATTTTTGACGCCCATCTCATTCAATATGTTTCGTTCACTTATAGGATATTGTTCTCTTTCATGGCTGTGATCTCGCAAGCACTTCAAAAATTTAGGGTATTCACCCTAAATCTCCCCCGCCCCCTCAAGCAACTCTTGGTGGCGGGGGTGGACATGTTGATGAGCGTCTGCGCAGTCTGGTTTGCTTATGTACTGAGGTTAGATGCGTTTAAACTCCCTCGAACCTCTCCGCAGTTGATTGTTTATTTGCTCGCACCCGCGCTTCTTGTGATGATTTTTTGGCGCTTGGGTGTTTATAGAGCCATATTTAGATACACCGGGGTCTCAATAATTAAGACCTTGTCTTACGGTGTTTTGCTACAGGGCCTAGCGTACGGGGTCATTCTGTGGATTTTCAGTGGGCTGGGGCTAGTTAAGTTTGCGGGTTACGATCTACCGCGCTCTATATTGGTGTTAGCGCCGCTTCTAACGTTTGCACTTTGTACTGGAGTAAGAGCTCTTGCGTACAAAGTTTTAACAGGTTTTGAGAAGTCGCAAAAAGTCTTCAGAAACCGGAGCCGTTTGCTTATCTACGGCGCAGGCTCTGCCGGAATTCAGGCTTATCAGGCGATTAGGAGCTCAGCTGTATTTGCGGTCCTGGGTTTTATTGATGACAACGTTGAGCTTCAAGGACGCGAGATACAGGGAAACAGAATATACGCTTTTGCTGAGCTCTCAGACATTATTCCTAAAATGGGCGTGACCGATATTATTTTGGCGATGCCCTCCTTGAGTCGATCAGAGCGGGTTCAAATACTGGAGCGCTTAAGGGCGCACCCCGTGCACGTCAGAAGTCTTCCAAACTTGGATGATTTGGCCAGTGGGCACATACAAATCAACGATGTCAAAGAGTTAGACATCACCGATCTTTTGGGGCGCACCACAGTTCAGCCTGATACGGAGTTGATTAATTCAAGCCTGGTCGGACAGGTGGTTTTAATTACGGGTGCAGGCGGATCCATTGGCGCAGAGTTGTGCAGACAAATACTCAAAACAAACCCGCTGATCCTTATATTGCTTGATGTCAGCGAATACGCCTTATACCGAGTTGAGCAAGAGCTCATCCGGCTTAAATCTTTGGGCAGATACGCGCAAAACACGCAGATCATTCCCTTACTGGGTTCTGTGAGAGACCTGCACCGGATGGATGAAGTTTTTGGGGATCACAAGCCCCACACTATCTTTCATGCAGCGGCTTACAAACATGTCCCTCTTGTCGAAATCAATCCCTTCGAGGGTCTACGCAATAATGTGGACGGGACCCGAGTTCTGGGTGAGCTTGCAAAGAAACACCGCGTTGCCAACTTTGTGTTGATCAGTACGGACAAAGCTGTTCGCCCCACCAACATCATGGGCGCGAGTAAGCGCTTGGCTGAGTTGGTGCTTCAAGCGTTGGCTGAGGAGTCTAGGGACACGGTATTTTCGATGGTCAGGTTTGGGAATGTTTTAGGCTCCTCAGGATCTGTGGTCCCGCTATTTAGGCAACAAATCTTAGAGGGCGGCCCCATCACCTTGACCGATTTTGAGGTAACCCGTTACTTTATGACGATACCAGAGGCGGCGCAATTGGTGATTCAAGCAAGTGCAATGGCAAAGGGGGGGGAGGCGTTCGTGCTTGATATGGGCGAGCCCGTTAAAATATACGATCTTGCACGGCGCATGGTGG
>DAIUEA010000307.1:0-2923 GCA_036845365.1 Limnohabitans sp.
CTCCATGGGGGTGTAATCGTCGTTTAGCAATACAACCTGATACATCTGAGGAGGTTCGGTTTTAAGCGTTTTGCGCTCCAAAACAGTGGTTCCGCCATCATCATAGTCAGGCCTTCTCTGGGGAGTGACCGCAGGAGGCAACGGATCCTTTGGCTCAGTAGCCAACAAAGGAGTCCATGATTTGTCTGTGAAAAATGAAGTTTTATTCAAAATGAAATGGAGTTATCTGGGTACTGGTGAACATTCTAACGATACGGTGTCAACACATAAATTTGTACGGTTAAAACCCATCTGGAAAGAGAGATATTATGCAGGGGGATTTTGATATTTCAAGAATTTTGGGCTGTACTTGATCTGAAGAACGAAAGAAAGACAGACGCGAAGAAACACAAGATCAAGGAACAAAAGAGAGAAAAGAAATCCCCAAAAATTACTAAAAAAATTCACTTGAAGTCTTTACATAGCTTTGCATATTGCACCGACTTGTGTTTTTTAAACCCCCACCTGGCAAAAGCGCCAAAAAAAGAATGTTAAATAATACTTAAGGATGCATAATTTTTAATTAATTCGCCCCTTACTTCAAAAGGGGACGACAAAACTCAAGCGACTGGTCCCAAGCCTTGGGTTTTTGATAGTTATCAAGCACTCAGTTAAACCGCATGCGGCAATTACAATTTGAGCTATATTGCATAAAGAACCCAAGAGATCAACCATTAGGTCTTTACTGCACAATCGTAATTTTAAATGAACACTTATATGAGGAGTCTTTAGCTTGTCTGTAGATGCTATGCGAGACCAATCTACAAAAGCGTTGGTGCCCAACCCTTACGCTGCGCTGTGGGCGAGCCGCCCCCTCGCCCCCGTATCCTTACAGCCCTCAGAGGGGGCTAAAACAGCCAATACCGGAGCCGCCGATGCAGCCGGGGTCTACGTAGATATGACTCAAAAATTAGCAAAAGCAACACTCGTCGCTCTTAAATCCAGCAGTTTTTTAAATAAAACTATCCCCTCCCCTAACCCTCAAAATATGAATTTGCCTTTGTCTCAAATGCAAACACAAACGCACACGACCGCAAAAGAGGCTTCAGGAACTTACACACATTTGCCCAAACCAGAATCCAGTGTCAATCACTCTTTGACGGTCAATCAAATAAATAATTTGCCACAGTTTCACATATTTATGAGCCAAATGTTTGAGACTTTGAAGACTATTAACCAAATGCCAAACTCATCCTCAAGGATCGACAGCTTGAATAAAAGCAGCGTCACCGGACTAAGCGCGGACTTTGGAAATTATTACAAAAACGGTACCGATCAAAACTCTTACGATCATTTGAGCGCGCAGTTAAATTACCTTGCAAAAGAAGTGGCAAACACACCGAGTCAGCCCCCTGTCAGCCCACCTATTGCACCGGGTCAAAACGTTGCAAATTACTCAAAAGATGATGTGAATCTAGCCCCCCCCAACAAGGACAACCAAGTCACAAATCCCAATATAGACAAACTAAACGCGAGCTTTAATAGTTTGGTCTCTAGCCTCCAAGGCAACGTGGGCGCCTCCTCTCTTGCCTCATTCATGCAAAGCTTACAACACCAAGCGCATGGGTTTAGCGCTGGCGGTAACTTAGTCAATACCAGCGCTTGAGATTTAGAAAAAACAGTTTTTTTAGCAAGAAATGGGTGGAAGAATACTCCGTCTAGGATTACCATCTCTTGAACGCTGAAGAAATGGTAAGGAGTATTGATATGGACAAAGAAGCGACGCCCAGTTGCCGTCAAAATAGGTTTGAGACTGCACCCCAAGCTCAAACCCCGGACCCACATTACCTAACGGTCAAAAAGGCAATCGAGTATTTGAGAGCCCATGTCTGTCGTCACCCCTCTCTTAAAGAGCTCTCGCAAGCTGTGCACTTGAGTGAGTTTCACCTACAACGTGTATTCACACAGTGGGCAGGGATTTCGCCCAAGAAATTCTTACAATTTTTAACCAAAGAACACGCGCTCGATGCCATTAAAAAATTCTCCACCATAGAGCATTGCTCAGACGCGCTTGGGCTGTCTTCACCCAGTAGACTTCATGATTTAATGGTGACGTGCACGGGTTTGTCCCCAGCCGAGGTCAGGGCACAGGGGGCAGGAATAAAGATTGAATACGGTTGGGGCGACACACCTTTTGGTCGAGCCATTGTTGCTTGGACCAAGAGAGGTATTTGCCACTTGATGTTTAATGACGTGGACGAGGCTGCACTTTGGGAATTAAAAAAGGACTGGCCTGCAGCCGATTTTGAGATGAACCTTGCTGCGAGCAAGGAATTACTAGGTAGGATTTTTAACACAACTTTTACAAAGGCCGACTCCCCCATTCGAGTTCTCTTAAAAGGCACCCCTTTTCAACTAAAAGTTTGGGAGGCACTTATTAAACTCCCCTTCTCAGCTCTTAGCACTTACAGCCAAGTTGCCCAAAGTATCGACGCGCCAAAGGCTCAAAGAGCCACAGGCTCTGCAATTGCAAAAAACTCAATTGCTTACCTGATCCCCTGCCACCGGGTGATACGGGAGTCGGGCGAGTTGAGTAATTACAGGTGGGGAGTGGAGAGAAAAATGGCGATTATTGCTTGGGAGGCATCTGTTCAGTCGAACCGCTAACGCAGAGCTCATAATGGCTTTGGAGAAGGCCCCTAACGTTGCTTAAGCGCAGAGGGGGGACGAACAAGATCACAAATTATCGATCAGTACTTGACCAAATCCTGAACAGCTCACCTGTACAGCACCCTCAATTCGCTTGGCGAAGTCGTGAGTTACTTTTTTACTAAGCACCGATTTCTCCATAGAGTGAATAATCAAATCAGCTGCCCGTGACCATCCGATGTGCCGCAGCATCATCTCTGCACTTAGTATCTCGGAGCCGGGGTTGACGTAATCT
>DAIUEA010000308.1:0-2903 GCA_036845365.1 Limnohabitans sp.
TCCTCTCGTCTTTTGGCGACCAAGTGCAGGCGAAATCTAATGAGAGACAGTAGCTCTTCATTGCGCTTAATTTGTCGAGCCTCTAGGGGAGTGGCAATCCCGGCCAGTGCAAGGTCTTGCCAATTTGAGGCCAAATTAGCCGCCTTTGCCAACCACATGATGAGCTGCAGGTCACGCAGTCCCCCGGGAGATTCCTTGCAATTGGGCTCCAGGGAGTAGGGGGTATTTTGATATTTGTTATGCCTTTGCTGCATCTCAAATATCTTGTTGTTATAAAAAGTGATGGGATCTAGATTGGATCTAAATTCTGTGCAGAAATCTTTGTAAAGACCCTCGTTGCCCGTCAATAAACGAGACTCTAGCATAGCTGTTTGGATGGTGATGTCTCGGATAGATTCGTCTATGCATTCATTCAGATTTCTGACGCTTGAGCCAATTTCAAGCCCCGTATCCCAACAACGGCCAATGAATTTTTCGAGACCCTCTTTTAATTCTAAATTTTCCTCCAAATTGCATTCGTTGGGCAGCAGCACCAAAACGTCCACATCGGAGTAGGGAAAGAGCTCGCTGCGCCCGTACCCGCCTACTGCAATTAAAGCAAGCGAGGAGGATAGTTTTGAGATCTCCCACAATTCAATTAAGGTTTGGTCCGTGAGATGGCAAAGTTGTCCCAGACTCCTTTTAACTTGACGCGCTGATTGAATATGAGTGGGTGGTTCCCACAGCTTTAATAGCTCTGTTTTTTTCTGTTTAAAGCTAGAGCTCTGAGCAGCATGTATCATACTCATTGTGAGCTAGCAAACTGTAGCCGCTATAAAATCTGGCGGAGCAGGACTCCCCGCTGACAAGGTGAGCACTTCAAATCCGGTTTTAGTGACTAGCACAGTGTGCTCCCACTGCGCGGATAAAGAGTGATCCCTGGTCACGATGGTCCAACCGTCACCCAACTCTTTTATCTCTCGTTTGCCAGCATTGATCATGGGCTCGATGGTGAATGTCATACCAGGTATCAGCTCCTCCAGGGTTCCAGGTTTTCCGTAGTGCAGCACCTGTGGCTCTTCGTGGAACACTTTTCCAATTCCGTGTCCGCAAAACTCCCTCACAACCGAGCAGCCCAAGTTCTCGGCGTACTTTTGAATAGCGTGTCCTATATCTCCCAGTTTAGCCCCAGGTTTAACTTGCTGAATCCCAAGCCACATTGCATCAAAGGTGATTTGACAAAGACGTTTAGCTGCGATGGAGGACTCACCTATGAGAAACATTCGGCTGGTGTCTCCGTGCCATCCGTTTTTGATAACGGTTATATCTATATTAACGATGTCTGCTTTTTTAAGTGGCTTATCATTAGGAATGCCGTGACAGACCTGATGATTGATAGAGGTACAAATTGACTTTGGGTAAGGCTTGTAGCCGGCGGGTGCGTAGTTCAAAGGTGCGGGTATGGCTTCTTGGACTTGGGTTATGTAGTCATAGGCCAATTTGTCGAGCTCATTGGTCGTAACACCAGCCTTAACGTGCGGCCCCAGATAATCGAGCACCTCGGAGGCCAATCTGCAGGCAACCCGCATTCCCTCAATATCTTCTTCGGTTTTGATAGAAATAGTCATAATCTATATTATCTCAGGAAACTTAGTCCCTTCGCCCGTTAAAATGTTGTCAAAAATCACCTTTCTGTTTGAAATGAATAGGCTCAAAACGGAGGTTCTAAACCCACAAACTGCCCTTGACACCGATTCTTTAATTTGTTTCAAGCTTTTTTGCTTCTAAGACAAAGTTGCATTTTTTACGTTTATACCTTTGCCTCTCAACCTGTAACGCACTTTTTTAAAAAGTTTACCTGTGACTTCTATACTGTGGCATCAACACTGTGACATCAATATTTAAACAATTCAAGGGCGGTGCTGTACTGAGCCCATTTAGGCAAGCTCAAGTGTTAGAACGCCTAAAAAATGTCGTTCCCAGTCTTATCAGCCTTGACGCTCATTATGTTCATTGGATAAGTAGCAATGAGGAGTTGAGCACAGATGTGCTCTCTAGAATCGAGGCACTTTTATTGCCTGCTGGAGCGAAAAAAAAGACCCCTACCGAGCTTTCCTCAACATCTCAAGCCCTCTCACCCAACCCTCCAATTCATCCCAATCCATGCATTTGGGTAAGCCCAAGGTTGGGCACTCTTTCTCCCTGGTCCTCCAAGGCAACTGATATTGCTCACAACTGCGGCTTCAATTTGTCTAGGATTGAGAGGGTTGTCCATTATTCGTTTAAAACCGCGCGAGGGGTTATCTTAGACTCGGAGGATTTACTCAAGCTAGCCACTTTGCTGCATGACCGGATGACTGAATCGGTCCATTTGAGCGAGGGCACAATTGTGCAACTCTTTGCCTCCATCAATGCGCCTGCCATGGGCACGGTTGACATTTTGGCTCGCGGTAAAGACGCTTTAATATGGGCCAATGAGGAGCAGGGTCTTGCCCTTGCAGGGGATGAAATCGATTATCTAGTCAAAGCATTTTTGGAGCTCAAACGCAACCCAACTGACGTTGAGCTTCTCATGTTTGCGCAGGCCAACTCCGAGCACTGTCGACACAAGATATTCAACGCTTCATTTGTCATTGATGCGCAGCCCCAGACTGATTCCATGTTCTCGATGATCCGAAATACGCACAAATTGCATCCAGAATTTACGGTCGTAGCCTACTCTGATAATGCTGCGGTGATGCAAGGACAAGTCGTTGAAAGGTTTGAGGCAAAGCAACAAAGCCCTAACTCTTCCCAGCGCATTTACTCCAGCTCTGATGCGCTAAACCACATCTTAATGAAGGTAGAAACCCACAACCACCCAACCGCAATTTCCCCTTATTCAGGGGCAGCGACGGGGTCAGGGGGGGAAATAAGGGACGAGG
>DAIUEA010000309.1:0-2903 GCA_036845365.1 Limnohabitans sp.
GGCTCATGACAGCCACCTCTTACGCCGTTTGTAATGTTTGATGTCTCGCATACTGCGACGCTCACCACCCTCTTGAACGCCCAGGTAAAACTCTTTCACATCGTTGTTGGCTAGCAGCTTTTCAGGGGTATCGTCCAGTACCACTCGGCCACGCTCCATAAAGTAGCCGTAATCAGCAACCGACAACGCGAGCTGCGCATTTTGCTCCACCAACAGCACAGTGAGACCGCTCTCGTCGCGCAACTTACGAATCGCTTGAAAGATCTCAGCAATAATTTGCGGCGCTAAGCCCAGGGATGGCTCATCCAGCAAAAGCATTTTGGGCTTACCCATCAACGCACGACCTATGGCCACCATTTGTTGTTGCCCCCCCGAGAGGTAGCCTGAGACACGGTGGCGGTGCGCTTCAATGGCGGGGAACAATTTAAAAATGCCGGCCATGGTCTCAGCGCTTTCAGCCACCGGTCGAACGTAGCCGCCCATCAACAAATTCTCCTCTACTGTTAACGTATCAAAGAGACGGCGCCCCTCCGGCACCTGCACCAACCCCAGACGCACAATCTCGTGCGGGGGGAGTTTGTTGATAGGACTCCCGGCGTAGGAGACACCGCCCCCAGTGATCTCTCCCTCCTCCGGGTAGAGCACCCCACTAATTGCCTTGAGAACGGTAGATTTGCCCGCTCCGTTGCTGCCCAAGAGCGCAACAATTCGCCCTGGTCCAACCTCAAGGGAGACGTCCCGCACCGCTTCAACAGCATGGTCATAAAAGACCTGAAGGTTGTTGATGCTAAGCAACGCCTTGCTCAATGTTGATGGATTGATGGATGCAGTTGATATCACGATTAATCTATCATTTTTATATGGATTTCATCTTTAAATCAATGGCTTAATTCTTGAAAACACCTAAGCGATTAAATGCGTGTCGGTTAAAGTGATTAAAGAGTTAACTTGGAGTTCATGGGGAATTATGATCACCACTCAAATTAAATTCGCTAGTGGATTTCCCTTGAGTGACAACATATTGATTGCGAGTTGCATTAATTTAGCAATATGATTGCAAAAATATTGTTGATTTACTAACTGTTCATATATCCGTTGTAATATCGTATTTGACTGTAAGAGGCAAAAATTTGAGTCAGGGTCAAAAATTTTTTAGCTGTGTTTTTTGAACTAAGTTTGAACTAAGGAGCGTTAGCATGAACGTCGAACCCTGTGTAAAAATGGATCAAGTCGGCTCGGTCGTCACGCTCACGCTCAATCGTCCTGAGCAGCTCAATGCATTGGATACCCAAATGGCCAGGGTTTTGTTAGACAAAATTGAGACTACGGCAAACAACCCCAGCGCACGCGTAGTGGTCCTGCGCGGTGAGGGGAGATCTTTTTGTGCGGGTGGGGATGTTGGGGCAATGTATACCAACCGGGATAACTTACCCGCATTTATCTCAGACACCATTGATGCATTTCACGCATGTGTTCTGGGCTTGCAGCGGCTAGAGCTACCGGTTATTGCATGTGCGCATGGTCCCATCGCGGGCGGGGGCTTCTCATTGGCAATGGCCTGTGATTTAGTCGTCGCGGCCCGCTCAGCTCGCTTTGTTGTGGCGTATTCAAAGTTGGGTGCCCCTGCGGACGGAGGATTGAGTTTTTTCATGGCTCAACGCTTAGGCAACGCTCGGGCTTTAGAGGCACTCACAACCGGTGGACAGTTCACCTCAGAGCAAGCACTACAAATGGGGCTTATCAACCGTCTCGTAGAGGACGACCGCTTGGAAGAGGAAACAAATGAATGGGTAAAACAATTGTTAACGCTTACCGATCAATCTCTGCGTGAGCTTAAAGGGCTCATAGCCGCACAGTCCATCCCCGCACTTAAAGTGCATCTGGAGCGAGAAAAATCAGCGTTTTTGCGCTGCGCGCAGACGCAGGATTTTCAAACGCGAATAGCTTCTTTTGTAAAAAAACAATCAGCTTAAATGCTAATCCTAAATGCTAAACCTAAAAGCTCAGCCTAAAAGCTCAGCCTAAAAAACCAGACTCCACATCAATCAAACACCTTACTAATTCACATTAATAATTTAGGTCAAAAATCATGAACAACACATCCGTCCCCCCAACTCAAAGCTCCCTTGGATCAGCGATGCAGCGTTTCTCAGGGTTGTCCAATGACGAGCAAGGCATGCTTGACGTTGCAGACCATTTTGCTCGCCAAGAGCTTTATCCCTTATCTCAAAAAATGGACAACGAAGAGTGGTGGCCCGAAGACGCCTTTAAGGCCATCGGTCAAGCCGGGTACTTTGGTATCCCTTTGCCCGAGGCACACGGCGGCGCAGGTCTTGACATGTTCACCAGTGGTTTGGTGCTCCAGGCCTTTTCGCGTTGGAACCACGCACTAGCTCTGAGCTGGGTCGCTCACGAGAATTTGTGCCTTTACAACATCTACAGGAACGCCAACGAGGAGCAACGCAAACGCTACTTGCCAGGCCTTTGTAGCGGCAAGACGGTTGGAGCGCTCGGTTTAACCGAGCCCGGTGCAGGCTCAGACGCTCTTGGCTCCATGCGAACCACCGCCACCTTGGAGGGAGACCATTATGTTTTGAACGGCAGTAAGCTCTATATCACCAATGGACCCATTGCAGATGTGCTTTTGGTCTACGCAAAGACCAACCGAGAAAAGGGAGCCAAGGGAATATCTGCTTTCATTGTTGAGAAGGACTTTCCAGGGTTCAAAGTAGCACAAAAACTTACCAAAATGGGCTTTCGCGGCAGCCAAACTGGCGAGCTTGTGTTTGAAAACTGCAGAGTTCCGGCCATTAACCGTGTTGGAGAAGAGGACAGCGGTGTTAAAGTAGTCATGAGTGGACTGGACCTTGAGCGGGCTATGATCTCTCCCATATGCCTGGGCA
>DAIUEA010000310.1:0-2901 GCA_036845365.1 Limnohabitans sp.
CCCGGCGCTTGCAAGCGGCCATTGAATTATTAAAAGACAGCGTCTTAGACTCCCTCATTGAAGAGGCCATACCGCTACATCAGGTGGTCGACGCATTGCCCACTATTTTTGCTCCCCACTCTGGCATTTTGTGCCAACCCATCACCTACCCCCATTCAACCCATTAAGGAGTCTCCCATGTTTAGCGTCGAAGTTAGAGAGCACATCATGATCGCCCACTCATTCAAAGGTGCCGTCTTTGGACCGGCTCAGGCACTGCACGGCGCAACCTTCGTCGTGGACGCGGCCTTTATGTCTGAGGAACTCGACGCCAATGGAATCGTCGTAGATATTGGTTGCGCACAAAACGTACTCAAAGCCTTACTTCAACCCCTTAACTATGCAAACTTGGATGAGATTCCTGCTTTTAAAGGAGTCAACACCACAACAGAGTTTTTAACCAAATACATCTTTGATCAACTTGCAATTGCAGTTAAAGAGGGCAAATTGGGCAGAAACGCCTCAGAGCTACACGCCGTCCGAGTGCTTATCTCCGAGTCACATGTCGCCAGAGCCTGGTACGAGTCTGCTTTGTGAACAAGCACCTCGCTTTCGCTATTCCAGGGGATATCGATAGCGTCACAGGCGGCTACGCCTACGACAGACACATCACCCAGGGCCTGCGGGCCTTGGGTTGGCGAGTCGACTTAGTGCCTCTGGGTGAGGGTTTCCCGTTTCCAAGCCCTGCAACCACGGCTGAGACCCTAAGGCAACTAAACTCGCTACCCACTGGGATGCCCATCTTGATTGATGGCTTAGCCTCGGGTTGTATCCCGCAAATCCTTGCCCCAATCTCTCAAACTCACCCCATCGTGACACTGCTTCACCACCCGCTTTGCATGGAGTACGGCTTGACACTGCGCGAGCAAGAGCACTTGCGTGTCTGCGAAACAGCGAGCCTTCAGTTCGCAAGACACCTCATTGTGACAAGCCCATCAACCGCCAACCTACTCCAAGACTTTGGTGTGCACCCAAAGCGCATCAGTGTTGTCCTGCCAGGTGTCTCCTGCCCTAGATCATCAACGGTTGAAGTGATTCAAGATAGCCGCAATACGCTCAGCCCCCAACCAAAAGCAACTACCGAGCTTCTCTCGGTCGGCTCTCTCATACCGCGAAAGGCCCAAGACCTATTGGTTTTAGCACTAAGTCAGCTAACCCACCTGCCGTGGACTTTAAAGATAGTGGGTGACTTAAACCGAAACCCGGCCTATACCCGCCGAGTGCTTGAGCTTATCGACACTCACCGATTACAAAACCGTGTCCATTTAACCGGTGTTTTGGGAGACGAGGCACTTCATAACTTGTTTTTAAACGCTGATGTGTTTGTGCTTCCCTCTTTATTTGAGGGCTACGGCATGGCATTTGCCGAAGCCATGAGTTATGGGCTACCGATCATTGGCAGCACAGGGGGGGCAGTTTCACAGACCGTGCCCCCAAGCGCTGGAGTACTGGTTGCCCCGAATGACCTGCCTGCTTTAAAAAATGCCCTTCAAAGCGTACTTTTGGATCACAAGCTTAGGGCACATTACGCAGCAGGCTCTGCGCAAGAAGCCAAACAGTTACCGTCTTGGGCTAGTTCATGCGCGCAATTTGCACAGGCCCTACACAGTTGTCTCGCTTGAAGGCTTCTGGGACGATAAATCGCAGTCAAATAAAACCTCATCCCCAAGCATAAATGTTCTCACGTTCGGGACGATTGCCTCACTCAGTTTTTTGATCTCAGTTAGGTTGATACCCTGTTTGCCGGAGCCCAAAATGATAGGGGCCACAATTAAGTGTAAGCGGGTTAATCTTTTGGCATTCATAAACCGGGCGACTGTTTCAGGGCCACCTTCAATTAATATGCGCTGCATACCTAATGTTTTGAGGAGGTCTAGTATTTTTTCGGGTTGTATGTGGTTTTCTACCCCCGCTAAAGTCAAGTGTTCAACCCCCGAAGGAATATCTGGGGTATGACCCTCCAAAGTAATTGAAATACGGCGCGTCCCATCACTTTGCCATATTTTGGCTTCACGCACCAACTGGCCCTGGGGGTCAATGACAACTCTGGCAGGGTGTGCGCCCTCAACAAGTCTGACGGTTAATTGAGGATCATCGATAAGGGCAGTGCCCACACCAATTACAACTGCGTCTACCAACGCGCGCAGGCGGTGTAAGTGGGTTAGCCCAGCTGCTTGGTTGATGTACTTGGATTCACCCGTAACAGTTGCAACTCGTCCATCCAGTGACTGACCCATTTGACCAATCACCACTTGACCTTCTGGGGCGGTTGGGTTTAGTGGACCAAAAACATTCGCCCAAATGTTGTCGCCATAGCCCTCAGCGCCCTCAGTCCCTCCAGCGCCCTCGGCGCTCTTTACTTTGTTTAGGTAGTCAGTCCATTGAGCGGAATCGTTGGACTCTGAGGGTATTGTTTTCATTTTTTTGTCACATTTACCGAAGTTGTCCCCTGCCAGCGCCAAGCTTATATGGGTGAGGATTTCAACAATAACGAATGCTTGTTGATAGAATACAAATGATCGGGATTTCGTTGCCCGATTTCGTTGCCCATTAGAGCCAATGGAAATCGACCTTCACGGTCAGACGTATTCTAATAACATGAGCTCAAGTCAATCAGACTATCTAAACTATAAGACCCAGGAAACCGCGGTTTTATTTGATTGGTTACACGACTCGGTTAAGCAAACTCAGCAAAACATTGACTCTTTATCCGACGAGCAGTGGCATGTACCCGCTTTAGAAGTCGTCAATCTTCCTGCCTGGGAGTTGGGCCATTTGACTTGGTTTCATGAGTTTTGGGCTCATCGGCTCGGCCGTGCCTCCACCCCCAGCTCATTTCAAAACGCGGATGAACTATTCAAC
>DAIUEA010000311.1:0-2895 GCA_036845365.1 Limnohabitans sp.
CCTTTTTTGAAGCTGATGCTTTTTTTGCTTTGGTGGCTGTCATAAATGTGTCTCCCTTTTTGCAGTTGCTTATTTAGAAGTAATTTTTAATTTTTTCAATCAATAAATAATCTCAAAAAGATGATTATTTAAAAGCACAACCGCCCCAACTAAAGCAAAACAAATACAAGCAATAACACTGCTTTACTAGGCGCGCTTTTCAAAAGATCTACCAAACTCAATGATTTATAGATGCGCGCGGATTGTACTCATACTAAGCACTGTTCTAGGCCTTGTAGGAAAATATCTCTTGGCAGATCTATACCAATGAATACCATTTTATTCATACGGGGCTCTTCCCTACCCCAAACAGGACCTAAATCACTACCCATGAGTTGGTGCACGCCTTGAAAAATAACTTTCTTATCCGTACCCTTCATGAACAAAACTCCTTTGTACCGAAGCATCTTGGGGCCATAGATGTTCACAATAGCGCCCAAAAAATCCTCTAACTTCGCTGGATCAAAGGGACGTTTGGACTTGAAGACGAAACTCTTCACATCATCATCATAATGATGGTGGTGTCCGCTGTGGTCATGCTGGTGATCATGGGCATGCGAGGGGTGGTTGCAATCGGGTCCATGAACGTGATCGTGATCGTGATCGTGGTCTTTTTTGTGATCATGAGCCTTGTGACCATGGGCATCACTTTCAGCCAAAAAATCGGGATCTATCTCTAATTTGGCGTTTAAGTTGAAGCCTTTTAGATCAAAAACTTCGCTCAACGCAACTTCTCCAAAATGCACACTCTTTTGAGGAGCCCTTGGGTTCATATGCGTGAGTCGGTGTTGCAGCGCACTGAGATCGGCACTTGAAACAAGATCTGACTTACTGATAAAGATTTGGTCGGCAAACCCAACCTGGCGCCTAGCCTCTTGTCGCTCAGTTAGTTGAGACTGCGCGTGCACGGCATCTACAAGCGTCAAAATAGAGTCAAGCAAATAAGACTCTGCAACCTCATCGTCCATAAAAAATGTTTGTGCAACCGGACCAGGATCTGCCAAGCCCGTTGTCTCAATCACCACCCTGTCAAAGTCGAGCTCACCGCTTCTTTTTTTGGCAGCTAAGTCTCTAAGCGTTGTTCTTAAGTCCTCTCGTATGGTGCAGCACACGCAGCCGTTACTCATTTGAATAATTTGCTCGCCTGTTTCTGTCACCAATATATCGTTGTCAATGTTTTCTTCACCAAACTCGTTCTCGATGATGGCGATTTTTTGTCCGTGCGCTTCACTTAAAACACGTTTTAAAAGCGTAGTTTTACCTGAGCCGAGAAATCCTGTGAGAACGGTCGCTGGAATCAACATCGTTAAAGCCTTGAAAATGAATTCTTAATAGTACTAAAAATAAAAAAACCAACTGCCAATTACCAGTTAAAAGCTGGTTATTTATTTTTTAAATAACCCAACATCTTAATCGATTTGAGTTATTTTTTCAAGACCACCAACCCCTTCAGGTATTCGCCTTCAGGAAAGTTTATGGTCATGGGATGATCAATACCCGCTCCAAGACGCTCCACAATGTATCCGTCTACGCCCGCGTCAACCCCAGCGGAGGCAACGATTTTGTGGAATAAATCTGCTGATATGCCGCCCGAGCAACTAAAGGTGAACAAAACTCCTTTGGACTTTAAAAGTTTAAAGGCCAGGCGGTTGATGTCTTTGTAGGCTCTGGCAGCCCGTTCCGCATGAGCCGCGGTTGGGGCAAATTTTGGCGGATCCAAAACGATCGCATCAAAACTCTCACCCGCTGCAATCAGGTCACGCAAACTAGCGTTGACATCGGCGTCTTTAAAATGAGCATACTGTGTATCAAACCCGTTTAGGGCAAGTTGCTGCTGAGCTTTGATGAGCGCAGGCCCAGAGGAGTCGATTGAGAGCACAAAAGTATCCTCGCTCAGCGCGACCTCACCACCAACTCTAGTCTCTTCCCCTTGACTTGCACTTGCACTTGCACTTGCACTTGCACTTGCACTTGCTTTAGCGTTGGCGTTGGCGTTAGCGTTAGCCCACATACCCTTGAGCGCCGCAACCGTGAATCCCCCCGTATAGCAATAACAGTTAAGTACTCTCTTAAATCCGAGTCGCTTTGCATAGTCGCTAAAGAGCTTTCTGCTGTCCCTTTGGTCCAAGTAAAACCCAGTCTTGTGCCCCTCCTCTATGTCCAAGGCCAACAACCAGTCGTGTTCCCAGATGATGATCTCAGTTGAGACCGCTGCGTCCAAAGCGTAAGCAGTTGCAAGCTCTTTGGTTTGTCCGCTCAAAGTCTGAGCATTCACCAACCAACCCTTTCTAGGCTCCAGTCCTTCCAGCGTTCTGACGTTTGAGTCTGAACGCTCGTAAATACGCTTGATTCCGTTTATTTGCAAAAGACCTTTGACAATTGCAGCCTTAAAACGTTCAACTCCCGCACTTAAAAACTGCACTACTGCGGTGTCTTTGTAGCGGTCTACAATCAGTCCGGGAAGTCCATCTGATTCGCCGTGTATCAAGCGAAGGCCATCACTTTGGATATCAAAGTAAGATCTGGAATCCACACTTTGTTGAATTTTTTTAAGGAAAAAATCCTCATCAATTCGATCTGACTCTAAAAAACTCCATAGGCGCACGCGTATTTTGGAGGTAGGGCTAAATGCACCCCAACCTAAGAACTGGCCCTCCATGCTCTCGACCCGCACGGTCTCTCCAGAGTCGCCCCCGCCACTTGCAATGGCCGTCTCAAACACCCACGGATGGCCTCTAAGAGCCGCCCGGTCTTTACCCGCTTTAAGTCGAATTGTTTTCAAGTTGGATTTACTTTTTTGTTATTTTTAGTTTGTTTTTTCTTCTTCTCCTTCTTCTTCTTCTTCGTACAACAACA
>DAIUEA010000312.1:0-2030 GCA_036845365.1 Limnohabitans sp.
ATTGATAAGCCATAATCAAGTATTAAATTCCTATTGGATAATCTCGGATTAATGTAATTATTTTTTAAAAAACTTAGCCTGACCTATGATCAATTTCGATTGCTCTCTAATTCGATTGCTCTCTAATTGTTTAAATACGTACTTGAAAATCTTATAAAAGTCTAATTGGTGCCTGATTAGAGATTTTTTGGGGTATTTTAGGACTCCCTTTTTGTGCTCTAGCGACACAAAACTCAAGATTATTATGCCTCATCCCTATGACTTCAAGTTTAAGAAAACAGAACATAAAACCGTATTTAAAAAACCTTTAACGCACACGCCCCCCAACCCACACACCAACTTAGAGTTGCTAGGCTCGCAAATTAGAACCCATTAACCTAAACCTATTCAAAAAACGGCTCATTTGTCGGCAACCCCCATTTATATAAAATCGGTCTTACACTGCAGACTATTGCTGAAATTGTTAGAGATACAATTTTCGGGTAATGATCTTTTCTCTTTTTTTAAACTAAAGCTTTTACAGCCCCCAAACACGAGCTCTAAACCCAATGGCCTCAAACCTCCCCAAAATAAACCGTCGCTCAGCTAACATCACAGAAGGCAAATCCCGCGCTCCCAATCGCTCCATGTATTACGCCATGGGTTACACAGAGGGCGACTTTACGAAACCCATGGTGGGGGTTGCCAATGGTTACTCAACCATTACACCTTGCAACAGCGGGTTGCAAAAGCTGGCAGATGCGGCAATAGCTGGAATCGAGGAGTGCGGAGGCAAAGCTCAAGTCTTTGGAACACCCACCATCTCAGACGGAATGGCAATGGGCACTGAGGGTATGAAGTACTCTCTTATATCCAGAGAGGTCATATCTGACTGCATAGAGACCTGTGTCCAGGGTCAATGGCTTGACGGCGTAGTGGTGGTTGGGGGGTGCGATAAAAATATGCCAGGCGGCATGATGGGAATGTTGCGCGCTAACGTTCCAGCCATATACGTTTATGGGGGAACGATTTTACCAGGGCGTTTCCAGGGCAAAGACTTGAACATTGTGAGCGTCTTTGAGGCGGTAGGACAAAACTCGGCCGGCAACTTAAGCGACGCCGATTTGCTTGAAATCGAGAAACGCGCCATCCCTGGCACAGGCTCCTGCGGGGGCATGTACACAGCCAACACGATGTCCAGTGCTTTTGAGGCAATTGGTCTGTCGCTCCCCTATTCATCCACAATGGCTAACCCCCATGACGAAAAAGAGAATTCTGCCAAAGAGTCGGCAAAGGTTTTAATTGAAGCCATCAAAAAAGATTTAAAGCCTCGCGACATTGTCACGCGCAAATCTCTAGAGAACGCAGTTGCTGTGATTATGGCAACGGGGGGTTCAACCAACGCAGTGCTGCACTTTTTAGCCATCGCTCACGCCGCTGAAGTGGAGTGGTCGATCGATGACTTCGAGCGTGTGCGCCGCAAAGTCCCCGTGATCTGCGACTTAAAGCCCAGTGGACAGTATTTGGCGGTTGACTTACACCGCGCGGGGGGCATTCCACAGGTTATGAAAATTTTGCTCAACGCTGGACTTCTCCATGGAGAATGTATGACGATCACGGGTAAAACCGTTGCCCAGACGCTGCAAGATGTTCCAGATACCCCCTCTCCCGATCAATCCGTTATCTTTCCCATTGATAAAGCCCTTTACAAAGAGGGACACTTGGCCATACTCAAAGGTAACCTCTCCCCGGAAGGTGCTGTTGCAAAAATTACTGGCTTAAAAAACCCCGTTATCACGGGGCCAGCGAGAGTGTTTGATGATGAGCAATCCGCACTCAAGTCCATACTGAGCGGGAGCATTGTGGCAGGCGATGTGATGGTACTGCGCTACTTGGGTCCCAAGGGCGGCCCCGGTATGCCAGAGATGCTTGCACCTACCGGAGCTTTGATAGGGGCCGGATTAGGAGAGAGTGTGGGACTGATTACGGATGGTCGTTTTTCTGGGGGCACTTGGGGGATGGTGGTTGGTCACGTTGCTCCTGAAGCCTAT
>DAIUEA010000312.1:2040-2883 GCA_036845365.1 Limnohabitans sp.
AGCCCAAGCTGGTGGAAACATTGCCTTTGTCAAAGAGGGTGACTCCATCACCATTGACGCTCACAAACTGTTGCTACAGTTGAACATCTCAGACGAAGAGCTCGCTTTGCGCAAAAAAGGCTGGACTCCTCCGCCCCCCAGGTATCTAAGGGGCGTTCAGGCTAAGTTTGCATTTAACGCCTCTAGCGCGAGTTCGGGTGCGGTGCTGGATAAGTTCAACACTGAAGATTTTTAAAGGCACAGACCTTCGCACTTTAAGCTTATTTAACTAGTCTAGCCAGATAACAGGATAACCTATTAAACCATTTACCTATGGGGTCAATGCGTTGACAAACCACATCACAAAAACCACGGTTGCAGTACTTGGCTTGAGCATCTCCTTGTTAGCACAAGCTGGTGAAAATGAGGATCTTGCAAGATCTAAAAATTGTTTGGCTTGCCACGCAGTAGATCATAAAGTGGTGGGCCCAGGCTTCCAAGATGTGGCAAAGAAATACGCTGCAGACGAGGACGCCCAAGCCCGATTGGCCACTAAGATCTTAAAGGGTGGCGGTGGAGTTTGGGGGGTCATCCCCATGCCCGCCAACTCTCAAGTGAGCCAGGCTGAAGCCTCTCAACTTGCGGCCTGGGTGCTCTCGCTCAAGTGAATTTAGTCTTATTTTGAAAAGGTCAATTAAATTGGCTCAATTAACTTGACTTAATTAACTTGGCTCAACTGATTCAAAATTGCAGGATTCTCTAAAGTTGAGGTGTCTTGCGTGATGCTCTCTCCTTTGGCTACTGCGCGTCGCAAACGCCTCATAATTTTTCCAGATCGTGTTTTGGGTAAATTCTCTCCAAAAC
>DAIUEA010000313.1:0-2880 GCA_036845365.1 Limnohabitans sp.
GTTTCTTCCCACTCAAAGGCTAGCTTCGCCGCAGTCTTGGGAACCAGCACAGAGCCTTCCTCTTCATATTCTAAAAAGCGCTGTCCCCGCTCTAAAAAATGAATTGCGCAGACCACAACAGCGTTTTTACTGTAACCATAAACGATACAAAGAAACTTGGCTTTTATTTGCCTTTTTTCTTGAGCGACCCGTACCCAGCAAGGGCAAGTCTGATTGACTTTATTAAAGACGTATCGGCATGAGCCGGCGGTACGTCTCATTGCACGCTGATGAATGAAGGTTGGCTCATTCAGGAATTTTTGGGCGTGCGAACATATCATGACTAAATTATAGTTTGGTATAAAAGAGATAACAACGATATTGGACACGCTAGAGGCTGTGTTTTCAAGGTGCAGGTGTATTTGGTTTTATTTACCAAATCCCGCTCTTAAGCTTGCTTCCTGCTTAAAGCTTTTTGCTGCTTGCTGCTTGCTGCTTAGCGCTTAGCGCTTAGCGCTTGGGGCTTGGGGCTTGGGGGTCGAGTTTTGAGTTTTTAAATTCAAGAAAAAAACAAATCGTAAACTGCTTGATGGTGTTTAGATAGAATGAGGAGTGCGTAGTGATCCTCAACACAATTTCTTGAAAAATATTATGGCTAATAACTATCCCACCGTCCAAATCACAGATGAGACCCTAAGGGACGGTCTTCAAATAGAGCGAGAGGGGGTCACAATAGACGAGAAACTCGAGCTTTTAAATTCGATGGTCGACTGCGGAATCAAACGCATGGTAATTGGTGCCTTTGTCAATCCAAAATGGAGTCCTCAAATGGGGGATACCCTGGAGCTCGTAAAAAGACTTAAAACTGTACCTGGTGTGTCTTTCTACTCCTTAGCTCTAAACGAGAGAGGAAGACAAGAGCGAGCCCTCTACTCCCCCCCCCTAAGTATTGAGCCATTACCTGCCACCCACCTGCATCTCTGCGGTGTATTCATAAAAAGAAACACGAATAGATCTCTTGAGGACCAAGAATTAACCTGGCAATTACCAGTAGAAAAAGCCGTTAAAGAGGGGGTAAAAGAAGCTGCCATTGGACTCAGTGCTGGCTTTGGTTCTAATTGGAGCGGTCCGATATCACACGAAAAACGCATGCAAGCTATTAAAAAGCAATACGACGCCTGGAGTTCAGCAGGCATTACAGTCAAAAGAATCGATTTTGCTGATCCCATGGCATGGAACACGCCACTTGAAATAGCAAAAGATGTGGCGGCCATCTTAAAAGAATACCCAAGTATTACCGAATACCATGTACATCTGCACAATGCGAGAGGGCTGGCTTTACTATCCATGTATGAAGTTATAAGGCTTCTAGATTCAAGACACACACTTATCGCAGACACAGCGATCGGCGGAATTGGGGGGTGTCCATACTGCGGCAACGGACAGGCAACGGGAATGATTGCAACAGAGGATTTTGTTCATCTGCTCCAGACTTTAGGAATTGAGTGTTCTGTAGATTTAGACAAACTCATCCACGTCTCTCACAGATTGGCAGAGATACTTGGGCGTACCCTACACTCCCAAGTCTCATTTAACGGTCCATTGCCAAGCCATAACAGCTTATACAGCGAGGACGTTCCTGCCGTATATACCTTCAAGGAAGCACAACACTTTAGACTTGGCAGCTCAGTCTACGATGGGAACCCCAGACCGTGGCTTAAGTCCAAGGTCTGAGGATTTCTTACGAATGCAAAATTATGAGATCAACTCTATCAAACACCCCAGGGCTTAATAGCTGACTTTAAGGCCTTATAACCGTCAATGTACTTTGGCCGATTAGGGCTATAGATTTCATCAAATTTGACCAATTGAGCGTCTAACCAGCTAGCAAGCTCGGCGTTACCTGGATTAGCTGCTTTGTAAGCCTCATTGATCAACACAAAGTGTATGCGTGGATCGTAGGGCTGTTTCTCACCCCCTACTGTTTCGTCTCCTTCTAATAAACGCAACAACATGGTATCGGCCGATCCGAGTGTTTGCTCATAGATTGGTGCGCCGTGCACACGGTACATGATACTGGTCATGTCTTTCCCGTTGGTCATCGTGAAACCCATCTCAGTCCACAACTTCTTCATATCAACTTTGGAGCCAACTTTATCCAAAATGATCTGTCCCCAGTCTCTTAAAACGTCTGGAGCATCAGCCATCAGATCTGTTAAACGATCCCCATCCAAATCAGTTGCATAAATAATACAAGGTCTTTGGCGAATCATGTCGTGCAACAACAGTCCAAAGTTGGTATCTGAAATGTGCTCATAGATATCCCCGCTCCAGTTCTCCATTCCATCTTTGAAATCTTTGGGCAGTAGCGCTACGATGGCATCTACGTTGGCGCGGTGCTCCTCGTAGGCATCAACTGCGTATTGACGCTTAAGCTTAAATTTTGTCCCTTTAAGAAGCCAACGCATAATCCCTGCGTTGATGGCGTCCTCTTGAGCCTGAGTGGGCTTAGTTGCGACCCGCCCTATTTGCCCTGTTTCGTTAACCATCTTAAGGAACAAGCGCGCTGCGTAAGCCATCCGAACACCCGGCGTGTTGGTCTCAGTATGAACAATTCCAGTTTCAGGTTCAACTTTGAATTTTTTCTTGTCCTGTGAGTAAGGCAATCCAGGCATAAAGCGAATGCTTGTGATACCACCATAAGGGCGAACGTTACAAAATACTCCTGCCGCAGTGCGCAGCGGCGCGTTTGCAGATTTGCCTTGGACTACGACTTTTTTTCCACCATCATTAACTAGGAAATCCCCAGCAGTCGACCATTTCAAAGCGATGTAGTCAAGTTTGCCAAACCAGTCAAGAGATTTAAGGTGAGTGTCATGGCGAAATTGAGCCATCATCGGT
>DAIUEA010000314.1:0-2876 GCA_036845365.1 Limnohabitans sp.
GATCTGTAATGATCAAAGGCTTCGTGATCGCGTATTTGTTGCACTCCTCTTTCAAGGTGGAGATGATGCCAAAATCGATTTGAACTTGTGTAATGTAGAAAATATTTGACATTAGGATGTTCCAAAGAAAGGTTGGTCTGAGAGAGTAAAATATATCAATCAGTATAACTAAGTTGTTAGTGTGTTCCAGACTCAGAAAAAAAAGGGGGGGTTAGGTATAAGATGGACTTTGTAGACACTAAACCCGTCCATGAGCCAGCTCCGCTGGTTAAGGAGATGGAGCAGGTCCTCTTAAAGATGCGCCAATCCAACAGGCCGCCCTTTCACTTGCTTACACCCCAGGAGGCTCGTGCTTTATACGCTAAGGGCGCGGATATTTTAGAGCCATTGCCCCCGCAAATGAAGACTGAACAGGAGCATGAGCTGCCTTCCTTTGACGGTGCAAAAATTGGTATTCGTATCTTTTATCCGAATTCAACACAAGACCATCAGCTTGAGGACGGTTTGGATTTACCTGGAGCGTTGATCTTTTTCCATGGTGGTGGGTTCACAATTGGCAGCGTGCAAACGCACTCTGCTCTTTGTAAAGAGTTGGCTTTTGGGGCGCAAATTCCCGTTATTAGCGTTGAATACCGACTCGCTCCGGAGTTTAAATTTCCAACTGCGCACCTTGACGCATGGTATGCATGCGAGTGGGTATTTAATAACGCTAAGAACATATTTATAAACGCCTCAGCCATTTTCTTGGGCGGTGATAGCGCAGGTGGTACGCTGAGCCTTTTTTGTGCTCAACAAGCGTTCCTTACGGGTCATAAGCTAAGGGGGCAAATACTTTTTTATCCTGGCTGCTCACCTGCTCAAAACATGAAGTCCCACCATCATTATTCCTCGGGTTATTTGCTTGAGTCGCAAACTGTGGAGTATTTTTACGCTCAATATTTGAGAGATGCAAATGATCGTCTCGATTGGCGTTTTTCAGCTCTTAACTCTCCCTATCTTGAGTCAATTATCCCCACATGGATAGGTCTCGCACAATGCGATCCACTTAGAGATGAGGGGACTGCGCTTTACTCGCGCATAAGAACTTTGGGTCGCTCAGCAGAGCTCAAAGTGTATGAGGGAGTGGTACACGGATTTATTAAAATGGGCCGTTTTATTCCACAAGCAATCAAAGCTCAACAAGATGCTTTTGAGTTTATTAAAAGACTCACTTGATTTCTCATCTCTTAAAATTCTCTTTATATGAACGCTCTAAATTCACAACAAATTTCTTCATCAAATTTCAGACACCAACATTTATTAAGAGTGAGGTGGTCCGAAATCGATTTACAGAAAATAGTATTTAATCCACATTATTTGACTTATTTTGATGTAGCCGTAACAGAGTACTGGCGTAAACTTGCAATTCCTTATGAGCTAACTTTGCAAAGTTTTGAGGGCGAAATATTCGTGAAGAAAGCAACCGTTGAATTCAACGGCTCGGCTCGCCTAGATGATTTACTCAATGTGTGTATGAGATGTGCGAACATAGGTCGCAGCTCCATGACCTTTAAAGGCGCTATTTTTAAAGGGCATGAGCTACTCATTGAAGGCGAGATTATCTATGTATTTGCGGACCCCCTCACCAAGAAATCAAAACCTATTCCGGATGTCTTAAGAGAGCTTATCAATCATTTTGAAGCCGGCCAGGAGGTCACAACCTTGAAGCTTGGATCGTGGTCAGAACTTAAAACTGACGCTTTAGCGTTGCGCCGTGCAGTGTTCGTGGCCGAACAAGGCGTCCCTGCTGAAATGGAGGAAGATGAACACGATCCAACCGCAACTCACGCTGTGATGTATAACTTCCTCGGTGAGCCTATATGCACAGCAAGGCTCATAAAACCTAACAAGGATACCCAGCCTTTCTTGAGCAAAGTAGGACGTATGGCCGTTAAAAAAGAAATGCGAGGAGCCAATTGGGGTTCAATGGTTTTACAAGAGATGCAGAGTACAGCAAAAAAAAATGGCGACTCCTTACTCCTCTTACATGCTCAGCTTAGCGCAAAACCCTTTTACGAAAAAAACGGTTTCATAGCGAGGGGTGAGATTTTTTTAGAAGCGGGAATTGAACACCAAGAGATGATCAAGGCAATTTAAGCCAAGAATTTACTCAGTGAATATATCCAACGTGGATTTTGGTACAGCGCATGATTTGACTACAAAGCGAATATCACTGGGGTAATCAAAACCAGATCCATTATTCACGTCCACCAATGCGCCTGCACCAGCGCCTAATAGAATATTTCCTAAACTACTCAAATTGGTTTCAGAGGAAACTCTCATCATATGTGGCTCAAAATAATCGCTTCTACAAAAGAGCACCAAATCTCCAAAACCTTTTTGAATATTAATAATGCCTGGTGCCTTTAGAAACCACTCTCCGTTTTCATTACTAAGGTGGCAAGATGCAGCAACCCTTTGTGAATCACAGTATGTGGTCACGTGAACTTCCTCAAAGCGTCCGCTCACAATACTTGCACATCCGCTGAGGATTAGGCCCGAGAGTAGGAAAAGTTTTCTAAAAAAGGGAAATATAGAACACATTGAGAAATCCCTTTCAAAACCTGACAATGACTGTACCGGGGTCTCCAGATATTCCCGGCGAGCCCGCATATCCACCAACCCCTCCGTTCCCATCATTCCCAAATGTAGTGGGCGCTGTGGGGGCGACAGTAAGACTTGAACCGCCTGCTCCACCGGTTGCGTAGATGTAATAGCTGCCCGTGATGTTACTTGGGGCGCCAAAACCTCCCAAGGGTGTTTGACCCGCACCTGCTGCGCCGCCGCCGCCGCCCTCAGTTCCGCCGATAACCACCGTACCACCCGCATTCACTGCA
>DAIUEA010000315.1:0-2873 GCA_036845365.1 Limnohabitans sp.
GGGGGGAGCATTTAGTTTTGATCAATCTGCTGCCCAGATCTATCATCAGGGCAAGCGACCACGCCCCACCACAGTGCTCACCACAATGCCCAACTCCGCAGCGGCGGAACTCTCTTTGTTAATCAAAGCCCAAGGGGCGAGCATGACTTATTCCTGTGCTTGCGCTTCATCTGCAGTTGCAATGGGTGAGGCCATGAGGGCGTTACGCTACGGGTGGCTAGACATTGCTTTGGTTGGGGGAAGCGAGGCAATGATTACTCCTGGAGTTTTGGCAAGTTGGAACGCACTTCGCGTGCTGGCTCCACTGCAGGGCGGGTCCAACCGAATTTGTCGACCTTTTAGCAAAGACAGAAATGGTTTCGCAATAGGAGAGGGGGCCGCAGCCTTTGTGCTTGAAACCAGAGCCCATGCCCAGAGCAGGGGGGCCAAGTCCGAACTCCAGCTTTCAGGATTTGCAACCAATTGTGATGCAATCCACATGACTCAGCCCGATACAGACGGCCAAACTCGTGCGATGCAAGCCGCGCTAAAGGATGCAGGCCTCAAAGCACAGGATATCGATTACATCAATGCTCATGCCACTGCTACGACTGCTGGAGACTCGGCCGAGGTCAGCTCAGTTAGCAAAGTTTTTGGAAATCTAACTCCGATTAGTTCCACCAAAGCTCAGTTTGGACACATGCTCGGTGCGGCCGGAGCGCTTGAAATGGTGGCTTGTCTAAGGGCACTTGAGAACAACGCCTTGCCCCCTAATGCCAACCTAACCCCTGAGGAAACTGAGTTCGATCTCAATTTCGTGGAACGCGAGAACCCCCTAACCGGATCACACAACAGAACTTTTAAAGATCCAATGCAAATCTCCAAAAGCAAAGCACTCAAGCACGCATTGTCCAATTCATTTGCTTTTGGAGGCACCAATGCGGTTTTGATCGCCAGTAAAGTTTGAGCCTTGGCTTGGCGGGCAAATAAGGGGTTAAGGGGTACAAAAAAGCCCCGAGCGTTTCCGCTCGGGGTTAAATCCACCTTTTCAAAGGGTGGAGGAGACAACAGGTAAAGATGCCTAATCCAGCGGAATCTTAAAAAATAGATACCGCCTTGAGCAACGGTGTGCCTAAGTTTAATATTAAATATGCTGCGGCGCAACAAAATTCGTTCAAAACCTCACCTTACACAGCATGTAAATTCGCAGATTTGGATTTATTCAAGGAGGGGGTCGTCCTTGGTGGGCGCGATAAACCGTTATTTGCGTAACGATAAAATGATCTAGCGACTTTTTTAAAGACGTGGATTCAGATTAATGCAGATGCAAATCTAAAAAATTTATCCTATATCCTTCAAGAATTTAAAAGATCTGAGATGAAAGTCTGATTCTTTAGATTCTTGATTCCCTTTCAAATTACTCACCTTAAGAAAAAATACCATGGAATGTAAAGTCAGTTGGAGCGGTAACACGGGATCCCAATCCAATATGGGATTTATAGCTGAGACCGGCAGCGGTCATGTGCTTGTGATGGACGGTGCACCCGACCCAGCTAAACCCGAGAACGGTGGGCAAAACCTTGCGCCTCGCCCCATGGAGACAGTTCTTGCGGGAACGGGGGGATGTACTGCTTATGATGTTGTGCTCATCTTAAAGCGGGGTCGCCAAGATGATCACGGCTGCACGGTTTCACTGAAAGCGGAGCGGGCTGATGCCGATCCAAAGGTCTTTACTAAGATACATATGCACTTTACAGTCACTGGTAAATCCATTTCAAGCCAAGTGGTCGAAAGAGCCATTCAGCTCAGCCACGAAAAGTACTGCTCAGCGAGTATCATGTTGTCAAAGACAGCAGAGATAACGACCAGTTTTGAGATTGTTGAGTTGTAACTCGGGCCAGGCTAGCTGGCCTTTTAAGCGCGGAGTATGAAGGCTTTTAGTGCCAATCCATGCCGTGTAGCAGACACAAAGAGCCTAGATGAAACGACAGTATTGGTGGCACGTAGAAACTAATCTGCCCCCCTAACATTCGTGGAAGTAGCCACTCTAGATGTAAATATTAAATGTAGTGTGCAGTGCGGGTCATTACCTTGGCTACACCGCGCATAAGGAACTTCAGTGGCATTGGAAGCTCTTTGGCCCCTTTTGCAACCGCTTCTTTGGAGTGGAATTCCTCGTCTAACTTCATTTGTTTGACGATAGCTCTTGATTCAAGATCTCCCTTTGGGAGCCTTTTTAAATGGCTTTCTAAATGCTTGACCACTTGGCGCTCAGTCTCGGCTACAAAGCCAAGACTGAGCTTATCACCGCCGGCCTTGGCAATCAAAAAACCGATCCCAAATGCTCCAGCGTACCAAAGAGGATTTAAATAACTGTTGTGTGTGCCAAGCTCTTCAACTCTGCGATCGGTCCATGCCAAGTGATTAAGCTCATCGTGTCCTGAATGTTTGAAATACGACTTGAGAGAGGTGCTTTGAGTGGCTAAGCTTTGAGAGGCATAAAGGGCCTGGGCACAAACCTCACCCACGTGGTTAACACGCATTAACGCGCCCGCAAGTTTTCTCTCTCGTGTAGTTAAAAACGTAGACTCTGCAAAGGAACTTTCAATGACGTTTATGGGTGCTGGGCCTTCAGTTTGTGGATCAGCAGAGACAGCTCTGTTCGCAACAGGCTTGGCCAGTAATGTGCGAAGCGCATTATCAAAAGCGATGAGTATGTTTTCCATAGTCCATATTTAATCATAACCATCAAGATGATCGCTAAATTGAGGTCTTTAAAAATATCAGACCATTTAAGGGACGTAAGAAATTAAGAACTTCATGAATTCAAGTAGAACAAGAAAAATCAATTTTTCTAGAAATTCAAGATCGGTTCAACTTATGTTCCATAAAGT
>DAIUEA010000316.1:0-2858 GCA_036845365.1 Limnohabitans sp.
AGCCAGTAGTGCGCGAACAATGCTGGCTGAGGAGACTACGGAGGCGATCCCAGTGGAGTCCTCCAACTCCCGCTCAAATTCGAGGTCATCGTTGTAAGACTTAAGGAAACCACTCGCAGTGCACCCGTAACAAATACCGTTAACTTTGGCGTGCGAGAGCAACTCAGCTGCACTTGCCGCCTGCGTTCCTAACCAGTTGAGATTTTCTGCCGTATCCGCTATGTGCTTGATACGCTGAGAATGCATCGAGGTGTGTGCTCCACCCAGAGCCTGAAACTCATACTCCATGACCGTGTTCCAAGAGGGAACGATTAAACCAAGTTTTAAATTCCAATCCATAAAAGATCCTAACTACTTTATTGTCTCTAATTTCTATGAGTTACCTGCACGAAACATACATTTGCAACTCGTTGTAAATCTATTGAACACAAGGCCTACGTACGTTACCATATTAAATGCCAGATCATTCTTATCAGTTACGATAACATCAATCATCCTCTTATTCATCCAACAAACTCTCCCATGACCCCCAGTAGTCAGACAAATCAAAGCGATCACCCCGACAATTCCTTTAAATGGGATTTCTGGATCGACCGAGGCGGCACCTTTACAGACATCATCGCCAAAACTCCTCAGGGCAATTTGCTCACTAAAAAGCTCCTATCCGAAAACCCAGAGCAGTACAAAGACTCTGCGGTTGCAGGCATTCGTGCTTTCTTAAACTTAGCACCCACAGATGCTATTCCTGTTCACCAAATTGGCAGCGTCAAAATGGGGACCACCGTCGCAACCAACGCCCTTTTGGAGAGAAAAGGCGAGCCAACAGCCCTCGTGATCACGAAAGGGTTTAAAGACGCACTTCGCATCGCTTACCAAAATCGGCCCAGGCTTTTTGACAAAGAAATTATCCTTCCTGAACTGCTCTACCAAGAGGTGATAGAGGCAGATGAGCGCGTATCCGCAACTGGTGAGGTGATACAAGCTTTGGATCAAGTTGCTCTTAAGCATCAATTGGAAACTGTTTACTCAAGCGGCATCCTCAGTCTGGCTATAGTCTTTATTCACGGCTACAAATACCGCACGCATGAGAGACTCGCCTTTGAAATTGCTCAGTCTATTGGTTTTAAACAAGTTAGCGTAAGCCACCAAACAGCACCCCTGATCAAATTAATCAGTAGAGGGGACACTACGGTTGTAGATGCATACCTCTCGCCCATTTTGCACCGCTACGTCAATCAGATTGAATCTCAAATGCCCGGTGTTCCTTTGTACTTCATGCAGTCCTCAGGCGGCCTGGCTAAAGCCCATGCTTTTCACGGTAAAGACGCAGTACTCTCAGGTCCCGCGGGAGGAATTGTGGGAATGTCAAAGACTGCACTGGCTGCTAGCGAGCGCAAAGTCATTGGCTTTGATATGGGAGGCACATCAACGGATGTGAGTCACTTCGCTGGTGAACTTGAGCATGAGTTTGAGTCGATGGTTGCGGGTGTACGTATACGCGCCCCAATGATGTCAATCAACACGGTGGCCTCGGGGGGTGGCTCGATATTAAGATATGACGGACTGAGGTTTCGGGTTGGACCAGAAAGCGCGGGCGCTCTCCCCGGTCCAGCTTGTTATAGACGGGGTGGCCCACTGACGTTGACAGATGCCAACGTACTGATTGGCAAAATCCAGCCCGACTGGTTTCCTAGTGTGTTTGGGCCCAAGGGCAATGAACCCATAGACGTTGAAGTCGTTAAAAGTAAATTTGACGAACTGAGCAAGTTATGCCAACTTCCCGCTGAGAGAATTGCGCAGGGTTTTATTCAGATCGCGGTTGAGCAGATGGCAAACGCAATCAAAAAAATCTCAGTAGCCAAGGGATACGATGTAACACAGTACACACTACAGTGCTTTGGAGGGGCGGGGGGGCAGCATGCTTGTTTGGTTGCGCAGGCGCTTGGTATGTCCAGGGTGCTCATCCACCCCTTTGCAAGCTTACTGAGCGCTTATGGTATGGGCCTTGCTGATCAAACCCTCATCAAAGAGCAGTCAGTTGACGAGCCCCTAGAGAGTACCAAGAACCAGGCTCTCTCACCCATTTTTGAGGTACTTATTTTCGAATGCAAAAAAGAGCTATTAAGTGCCAAAGGACAGGCGGCCAACTTAACAATCAATAAACGCGTACACCTAAAGTACGTTGGCAGTGATAAGGCTTTGGTCGTTCCGTTTGCAGACCTCAATGAGATGAAAAAAAGCTTTGAGGAGTTATACCTCACCCGCTACGCTTTTCTCATGAAGGAGAAACCTCTATGGATTGAAAGCATTTCGGTACAGGTCACCCTGGAGAACGAAGTCCCCTTAGAGTTTCATAGCAAAATCACCCGGCGCAGTCTGGTTCAGCCTGCGCTCACAACCCACGTTTATTGCAATCATCGGTGGACCAACACGGGCAGGATAGAGCGAGCCGATTTGGCACCAGGAGACTACGTTCTGGGCCCTGCTTTGATCACTGAGACGCACTCGAATACCTTTGTAGAGCAGGGTTGGAGGGCAGAGATTACTGAGAGAAAAGATCTCTTACTCGTCAAGGACAGTCCAGACCTGCGTGCCAGTAACGATCACACAACGCACGCAGACGCAAGCGTTCTAGAGGCTTCAGATAAATTTGCAGAAATTGGCAAAGCTAATCCCATTTTATTGGAAGTCTTCAACAACCTCTTTATGAATATCGCTGAGCAAATGGGATTGCAACTTCAAAACACGGCGCACTCGGTCAACATCAAAGAACGTCTTGATTTTAGTTGCGCCCTCTTTGACTCTCAAGGACAACTGATTGCCAATGCCCCACACATGCCCGTTCACTTAGGCTCTAT
>DAIUEA010000317.1:0-2823 GCA_036845365.1 Limnohabitans sp.
TACAAGCGCTTTGACAAGTGCTTTGTTGTTTGGATGTGCTGCCAACACGGACCCAACCGCCTCTGGCGCTGGGGCCGCTCCTACTCAGGCGAGTGCTCCAGAGATGGGCAAGACAGAGCTCTTGTGGCTTGGTCAAGCAAGCTTCAGAATCAAAACTCCTACTGGCAAGATAATTGTGATCGATCCGTGGCTGACTGGAGGACCCAAAACTCCTGAGCCCTATAAGTCCAATCTTTCTGCCTTAGGTAAGGTGGATTTACTCTTAGTCACGCACGCACACGTTGATCACCTGGGGGACGCACCAGATATTGCAAAGCTCAACAACACTGTCTTATTCGGCCCAGCCGACATGGTTACACCGCTCATTACGCTTGGTGTCTTGCCGGCTAATTTAGGTCACCGCTTTAACAAAACTGGATCTGTCAAACCACTCCCAGGCATCAAAGTCACAGCAGTCAAGGCGGAACACTCATCCCTTTTGGTATGGAAAAACCCTGCAACTGGTAAAAATGAGTCCCATCCTGCTGGGGAGGCAATGGGCTACATCATTGAGTTAGAAAACGGCTTCAAGATTTGGCATATGGGGGACACGGGTCTATTTGGAGACATGAAGTTTGTTGCCGAACACTACAAGCCTGATTTGGTGTTGTTGCCAATTGGTGGAAACTTTACGATGGGTCCTGAGGACGCGGCTTTCGCACTTAAAACCTGGATTCGTCCGAAATTGGCCATCCCCATGCACTACAACTCTAATCCTCTAACGCCTGGTACCGCGGCTGAGTTCACCGCTGCAATGCAAGGCAGTGGCACTGAGGTGATGGTAATGAAAGAGGGTCAGACTTTGTCATTTTGAACAACCAGCCCAGTTGTTCTTCACTTAACAAAGGCTTTTCGCGATTTGTTAAGCGTTTTTAGCAGTTTAGAGGCACCCCAGTAAACTTCGATATCACTGGGGTGTCCGCTCAAACAGAGCAGCCAAATCCTGTATGCTATTCCCCTTTACCCAATCCATTAGATTAAACGCATCAAGTAGATCAGAGTGCGTCAGACAAAGTCATAGAGCCTTGGAGTGACTAGAGTGTATGCTGTGCATTGGTGTGCATTGGTGTGCATTGGAATCATTGACGGGATAGGACATGTTGTAAATTTTTTTGAGCCCAATCTCAGATTCAAAAATTTGCTCCTATCTATGATCTTTGCACTTAAGCGCAGGGTATGAGGATTATTAGCTCCGCTTTACCTCTACGAGCAATACCCCTTCGGTCCCTACATAGATGGGCCCACCAAGCCTGTAATGATGATTGGATAAACTCCAAAAGCCAAGAAGTGCAGACCAAGAATCATTAAGGCCCAAAAAGCGGCTCCTAAAAGTACGCAGGTGACCGTAGAGACCCCAGAGTAACCAGAGTAACCTGAGTGATCAGGGTGGGACATGGTTTGTTCAAGTTTAGAATCAAGTTGCGCATCAGATAGTGCGGCTTTGTCTCTTTTCCTCATTATTCTGAAATAAAGCACGGACCAAATCAAGAAGCTTGCAAATAAAACAATATTCGCTCCTTGACCGTTGGCAAGCAAGTGCGCAAAAGCCCAAATCTTTACACTCAAAATCATGGGATGCTTAAGCTTACCCTTTATGTGGTTGTTGGGGACGTAGGTACTCACAAGCAGGATGCAAGCAAATAGCATCAAAAGAGCCGCTATGTGTTTGGTAAATACGGGTGCACTCCAGCCCCAGTCCATAGACGTCAGCGCGTCTGGGTGGCCTTTAAAGATACAAAGAAGGCCAATCAATGAAACCAAGCCGTAAATTCCCCTGTAAGCGTTTCTCCCCAAGCGACTAATCAGAGCATCTCGGGTGCTCTGTGCAAAGATACCCAAAGAGTGAGAGCCAAGAAATAAAATAAGTCCGACAATCATGAGTTCCATAAAGAGATAACGCTTTTAAAAGGGGGTGAAAATAAATAGCAGCCGTTGTCCGCGATTCTAAATGAACTAAATCTAATTGAAACACAAACCCCTTGCCTATTTGTTCTTTAGTTTAAACTTGAGAGCTTATATAAAAAATGCATTTGAGAGTGGGTGACCATGAACCAAACATCTGACTTGGTCGAGCGTAGTTTAAAAAGTGTCTGGCACCCTTGTACCCAAATGCAGCACCACGAGAGTACCCCCCTAATTGCAGTGTCCAGGGGTGAGGGTGCTTGGCTATACGGCTACAAGGGGGAGCGGTATTTGGACGCAATAAGCTCTTGGTGGGTAAATCTTTTTGGACACTCCAATCCCCGAATTAATGCAGCAGTGAAGTCACAGTTAGACAGGATAGAGCATGCGATGTTGGCGGGCTTTACGCACAAAGGGGTCGTTGAACTCTCAGAGCGCTTATCGGATTTAACGGGCAATGTTTTAGGGCACGTTTTTTACGCATCTGATGGTGCCTCTGCGGTAGAGATTGCCTTAAAGATGAGTTTTCATTACTGGAAAAATTCGGGTCGCCCCCTCAAACAAGAATTCATTTGCTTAAAGGGGGGATACCACGGAGAGACAATCGGCGCACTCTCGGTGACTGATGTGCCAATCTTCAGAAACGCTTACTCAGAGTTGATCAAGGGCACTCATGTGGTGCCATCACCAGACTTTAGAGGTCCAAAGACCCTTACGGGTTGGGCGAGCGCACAAGCACCGAACTCACTTGAAGTGGCTGTGCAAGCCGCTGACGCTGTAGAGGAGCTTTTAAAAGAAAGAGCAGAGCACATTAGCGCTTTGATTATGGAGCCATTGGTGCAGTGTGCAGGACAAATGGCTATGCATTCCCCAGAATATTTA
>DAIUEA010000318.1:0-1379 GCA_036845365.1 Limnohabitans sp.
GAGCAGAGGGGGAGGCGCCAGGCTCCGTGAAGCGCAGGGACGCCAACAGTTGGGAAGATTTGTAGAGTCCCTTTTACGGCTAAGGGGCACAAATTAGAGTTACAAAGTGGGTGGGAACTTTCTAATCCTACAATGAGCAAAATCTAAAAAAGAAATATGAACTTACCCCTTAATCCACCACCGTCCTCAACCTCCTCCTTGGACCCTAATTTGAATCCTACCTTGACCCCTAATGATTCATTGTCTACCTCTATGCAACCGATTGTTGGGCAAAACTCATTTTTAACGCTTCATTACAGACTATCGGGACCCAGTGGGGACGTGATCAATACCTTCAACGAAAAGCCTGCAACCCTCTCACTTGGAGCGGGTGAGCTCTCACCCGCTATGGAGCAGCGTTTAATTGGACTTTCACAGGGCCAAAAAGCTACTTTTTCTTTGTCCAAGGGAGAGGCGTTTGGGGTTCACAATTCGGAGATGGTGCAATGGGTGAGCGAGGACTTGCTTGCTCGTATTGGTTCTCCAGGCGAGACCTACCAAGTGGGTGAGGTGGTGGAGTTTCCTGCACCCAACGGACAGGGCACCTACGCAGGGGCTGTCAAAGCGCTGAGGAAGGGAGAGGTGCTCTTTGATTTTAATCATCCACTTGTAGACCAAGAACTCACCTTTGAGGTACATATCATCGGTATTTTGGAGTGATAGGGATTTAACTTAACTTTCAATCAAAAAATGAATGCAGCAAATACTCAAGGGACATCGATTTCTAAAACTCCTGCTGGTGCAGGAGTCGGTCCCCAAGAAATCATTATGGCTGAGCCTAGAGGCTTTTGTGCAGGCGTTGACCGTGCCATAGAGATAGTTGAGCGGGCGTTGCAAAAGTTTGGCTCCCCTATTTACGTGCGCCACGAAATCGTACACAACACCCATGTCGTCGCAGACCTTCAGTCTAGAGGGGCTATTTTTATAGAGTCTTTAGACGATGTGCCCGAGGCAGCCACCCTCGTATTCAGTGCGCATGGTGTGCCCAAGGAGGTGGAGCTAGAAGCCACAAGACGGGGATTTAGAGTATTTGACGCCACATGCCCCCTTGTTACGAAAGTCCATGTCGAGGTTGCCAAGCTGCACAAAGAGGGTTATGAATTCATAATGATTGGACATAAAGGGCATCCAGAGGTAGAGGGAACGATGGGGCAACTCGAAAGCGGAATTCACTTAGTGGAGGATGTGCAAGATGTTCAGGCTTTGAGCTTTGATAAGAACCAAAAACTCGCCGTTGTCACTCAAACAACCCTAAGCGTTGACGACGCCAAAGAGATTTCTAAGGCAATACTGGACCGATTCCCGCAAGTGCGTAGACCCAAACAGCAAGACATTTGTTA
>DAIUEA010000318.1:1389-2808 GCA_036845365.1 Limnohabitans sp.
CATTTGTTATGCAACCCAAAATAGACAAGACGCAGTCAAACTACTAAGTCTGAAGGTCGATATCGTGATCGTGGTCGGCAGTCCCTCAAGCTCCAACAGCAATAGGCTCAAAGATGTAGCCTCCAATTTAGGCGCAATCAGCTACATGGTTGACAACGCCTGCGAGCTACGTGAGGAGTGGTTTGAGGGCAGACCCAGGGTGGGTTTAACAGCGGGCGCGTCTGCGCCGGATGTGTTGGTTCAAGAAGTCATCGTCAGGCTTAGAGAGTTTGGAGCGTTATCTGTTAGATCTTTGGACGGTATTAAAGAGACGCTAAAATTCCCTCTCCCCAAAGGACTGAAAGTTTAAAGAATAAAACCATTAAAGAGCCGCTCAAAGTCCTTTGCAAGCCTCACCTAAAGTTTGAGAGCTGCTTTAACGGCTTGCACGGCTCCTTGCCAGTCGCGCTTTTTAGTCGCGCTTTTAAAACCAACTTAAATAATTCAATGATTGATATCGCCTTACTCAGAAAAGATTTACCTACCGTTATCCACGGTCTTGAGGCTCGCAAAAATCCTCAGCCCTTCTTGGACGTTGAGCGTTTCCAGTCACTCGAGAATGAGCGAAAAGTCCTCCAATCTAAGACCGAAGATTTACAGGCCAAAAGAAACTCTTTGTCCAAACTAGTTGGCCAACTCAAATCTAAGGGTGAGTCAGCGGATGCGCAGATGCAGGAGGTCGCTTTAATGAAAAGCGAGCTCGAGTTGTGTGAGCACAGTTTGTCAGAGCTTCAGTCAAGCCTTCAATCCCTTTTGTTATCTGTGCCCAACTTACCCGACCCAAGTGTCCCACGTGGCGCGGGGGAGGAGGGAAACGTAGAGTTAAGACGGTGGAGTCCAGTTGGCCAAGACCCAAAGGATCTTGGATTTAAGGCCAAAGATCATGTGGAGATTGGTGAGCCTTTGGGTCTGGATTTTGAGACTGGAGCGTTGTTGTCGGGCTCCAGGTTTACCGTTATGAAGGGTCCAATTGCAAGACTGCACAGGGCGCTTTCGCAGTTTATGCTGGACACACAAACGGACGAACATGGGTACACTGAGTGTTACACCCCTTACGTTGTGAGCGAGGAGACTTTAAGGGGAACTGGACAACTTCCTAAGTTTGAGGAGGACCTTTTTGCCGTAAAAAAAGGTGGGCAAGAAGGCGCACAAGACGGCGTTGCTCTCTACCTTATTCCAACCAGTGAGGTCACACTCACAAACTTTGTTAGAGGAAAAATATTAGCTGAGTCTGAGCTCCCCATTAAACTCACAGCTCACAGCCCTTGTTTTAGATCAGAGGCTGGGGCCCACGGACGAGACACGCGCGGAATGATCAGGCAGCACCAGTTTGATAAAGTTGAGATGGTCCAAATCGTTCATCCTCAAAAGAGCTTAGAG
>DAIUEA010000319.1:0-2801 GCA_036845365.1 Limnohabitans sp.
GGCAAAAACAGGGAATCCGGTATCTGTATTTGGATGTTTCATGGAGGGGGAGTTTACTGTACGCTCAGATTATTTGGGATGGATACTTTAAATGACAAAAATTCTCTCTTGAGCGCTGGAGCCTAAATTAGATTGCCGCTAAAGCAGAGCCTACCCCCGTGCCCGGGTAAATAGTAAACAAGTTGTGTGTGCCATTTATTCAATTCAATGTAATTCAATTTAATTCAATTCAAAGAGGGTTTGTGCATGATTAAGACTAGGTTCTCTAATAATGAGGGAGGCTAATTCTGGATCCTTTTGCTCTATTTTTAGAAGAACTTGTTTTAAAGCAGTAACGGGTGGACCGGTTTGAAATAGTTGCATCCACCCGCCAGTGATGCCATCCAATACCCCTTTTGCAGTCTGCAACCTCTTATAGTTAAATTCAAGCAAAATATTCCCCTGTGCCGATTCCAATACGAAATTCAAAATATGCCCAGTCTGCTTTTTGCTGATATAAACATAAAGTAAAGCAATTGAGGAATCCTTTTGTATCACCTCCTCAAAGTAAATCTCAAAATTTTTATAAAGGCGGTCTAATTTGATGAGTTTTGAGAGCTCACTCACCCTGCGATCATAGTAAGTCACACTAAGATCAGCGAGCGCTCCCTCAAACCCCAAACCTTCGCCTGAATAACTAACTGCTTTTGAATAGGTAACTCGAACGGTGTGGTTATCGTAGATATTAAATTCCCAGCAGGACTTAAATAGTTCCCCTTCGTAATAGTAGGGTACGGTTCTAATGACTTTATATCCAGAGAATATTCGGTTCCATGTAGTTACTGCAATTGGGCAATATTTATCAGCATCTCCCCAATTGGCAATAACCACAACTGGACGATCAGGGGTCTTAGGTCCCATGGCAGATTTCCTATTCACTCGTTTTATTGCGTTGGGGATATTTGCCTTTTAAGATGTTTGCATGCCACTTTGATTCATCCGTGTTCGGATCAAGCTTGTTTGGATCGGTCTGCCAAACGTCAACCGTTTGGCAGACGCTCTCTACCTCATCCTGAGTAATGCATTGATACATAAAATCTCAAACTTTCTCCAGAACAGATTAAGGATCCAACAACTGAGCTATCTAGAGCCACTTGAGCGTTTGAAGTCGCCTGTTGGCTCTTGGGTATTCGCTAACGGGTATTCGCTATTGGCTATTGGCTATTGTGGTAATCATCGCCGTCGTTGATTTAGGCCCCCCCCCAGTCGACAGGTCCAACCAGGGTCACCAAGCTCAGCACCTTCAATGCTTCGCTCTATCAGAGGGTCTTAACAGTGCGCTCATTGAGAAGCAAACTTATCTTGTTTTTACTTGTTCTCTAGTACTTCTTTAAAGATTTAGTGATTTCGTTTTTGATTTTGGCTCTAAGACCAGGTGGGGCTAGGACTTCAACCTCAGAGCCGTGCTTCAAAATATCCATAATGAGCTCTGGGTCCTGGCTGTACCCGAACTCAAGAAGATAGTTTCCGTCCTTATCAAAACTCGTGACCTGCTCCGGATGCCACGTCTCTCCAGTGATCCACCTTGCGCGCTCTGGGGTGAATTTAAGCTTTACCCTCTGTGTCACTGGGCCTGAGAAAATGCCGTAACTCTGTGCAAAGTGCTGGTTAAGAGTTTTGTCGCTCACCTCCTCGCATCTTTTAAAGACAATGCCTGCGGACTTAATCCCGTCCACAGAAAAACTCCTTAAATCTTTCCTCAAGTGGCAGTAGGAGTCCAAATACCAGTTGTCTCTGTAAAAGATCAAACGCTGCGGAGATATCTCTCGCTCTGTGGTCTCGTCGTTGGTTTTTGAGTAATGGGTGATTTGCAGGCGGTGACGTTTTAAGAGCGCACTGCCAATTTCCTCAAAACTCTCAAGCGAGCTCTTTCTCTCGGAGCGACCAAACACCTTGATCCGTTTCCTAAGCTCTTTGCCTGGGGTCTCGTCTTGACCCAAGATCCCGTCAATAATATTAGTCAGGGGTGAAATGTGGGGGCCTATCAGACCTCCCTTGTCCATCTGCGCGAGCAGATGCTGCATCAGTACCAATGCCGTAGCCTCTTTCTCCGTGAACCAAAGACCGGGCAGTTCTACTTTCTTATCCTGCTTTGGCTTGTCAAAGCAGTACCCACCCATAAAGCGGTCGTACTTAATGTCCGCATTCAGTCTGTTGCGTAAGTACTCCAAGTCACGCTTAAAAGTGGCTTGGGAGATCTCTAATTGATCCAAGAAATCTTGCAAAGGCACACAACCCCGGGATTGGATCATGTACTTGATTCGGTGAAGACGCTCTAAACTGCTCATTTTAGGAGGGACCCAGACATAAGGTTCTTCAAGTGTAGAGGATTCTGGGGCCTTTTCATCCTCTGGCTCATTGTCTGAGCCAGGTTGATCAGGTGGTCCGGGTGGGTGTCCGGGGGGATTGATCAGCATCATTTGTACACCCTAAGATTTGACTCATCGTTCCTGTACTTCTCAGTTCCAGGTACCACGCGGGCGGGGATAGGGCTCTCACCCGAGTCTGATTTAAAGAACTCCTGGGCTCCGAGTTGGTAAGCCACGTTCTGTGACAAACTGCCCGACACCTGCTTCATCATGTTCGAGTAATTGGGTTTATACCCCTCTGTTTGTCCATCAATGCGGTTGTCGCTGCCCGAGCCCGTTGCTAAGAAAGATGCCACCACTTTGAATGTCTTTGTATCAATGAGCGAGAAATCCACTGCCAAATTAAGTGAGTTAATGGCCATTGAGTTTTGAGTCCCTGTGATGGGAGAGGAG
>DAIUEA010000320.1:0-2792 GCA_036845365.1 Limnohabitans sp.
AAGCCACCATCAATCCCAATTGAATAAAAGTTCTCTCATCCATCGTCAGTTGTTTAGGTTTTAGTCATGCAACATTTTCCTTTAAAAAAGTTGCACTTACTTTCTGAGCGCGCCCTGCTTTTTTGAGGGCGCTAACGGTATTGAAACTTTTAGTGGCTCGTTGAATGAAAAGAAACAAATTAAATAAGATAATAGAAAACCAATTGCCATATTTAGAGTTGCTTTCATTTGATTCCTTTTTACTTCATACATAAAGATAATTACCATGAGCATGGATATTCATAAAATTTTAAAACTGTTACCCCACCGATATCCAATTTTGCTGGTCGACCGGGTGCTTGAGGTTGTTAAAGGTAAATCCATTAAAGCTTTAAAAAATGTATCTATTAACGAGCCTTACTTTAATGGTCATTTTCCTCATAGACCTGTTATGCCCGGCGTGCTCATGGTTGAGGCCCTAGCTCAGGCGGCAGCTCTTTTAGCGTTTGAGAGTTTTGATATCAGCTCGCAAAACAACAATGTTTTCTATTTTGCAGGTATAGACGGCGTTCGATTTAAGAGGCCCGTGGAGCCCGGGGATCAGTTGATTCTTCAAATCGAGGTCCTTAGAATGAAAGCCGGAGTGATGAAATTTAAGGCCCAAGGTTTTGTTGGCGCTGACTTGGCTGTGGAGGCAGAGTTAATGTGTACGATGCGAACTATTCAAGAGTAGGTTGCGCAAATCAAATCTCATTTTTTAAAACTCTTTGGCTCTAATACTATTACTTAACCCTCTATGAATAGGATCCACTCTACTGCACTGATTGATGAAGCTGCCCAACTGCACTCAAGCGTGCAAGTTGGACCCTATACGGTTATAGGTCCTCACGTGCGAATTGGCAGTGGCACTAAAATTGGAGCACACTGTGTAATTGAGGGCCACACCACCATAGGTCAAGATAATCAAATTTTTCAATTCAACTCAATTGGCGCTATACCCCAAGACAAGAAATATGCGGGTGAGCCTTGTGAGCTAGTAATTGGAGACAGAAATACGATTCGTGAATTTTGTACATTCAATATAGGTACTGCAGGTGATAAGGATTGCACGAGATTGGGAAATGATAATTGGATAATGGCCTACGTGCATTTGGCCCACGACTGTGAGGTTGGGAACAACACAATTTTCGCAAACAACTCATCGTTGGCGGGTCATGTGCAGGTTGGTGATTATGTTATTTTAGGAGGCTTTACTACAGTTCATCAGTTTTGCCGACTCGGTGCTCATTCATTCACCTCTATCAATGCAATGATATGGGCTGACTTGCCACCCTTCGTTATGTGCCAGGGACAGCCGGCCAAGGCAAGGTCTATGAATTATGAGGGTCTTAAAAGGCGAGGCTTCTCTGCAGAAAGAATCAAGGCTGTTAAAGACATGTACAAGGCACTTTACCGTGACAACCTAACCCTTGAGCAAGCCAAGGCAGCGATCGCTGATTTGGCTCATAACGCACCCGAGGCAGCTTTAGACGCTCAAATGATGGTTGACTTTTTAAGTGCCCCTAACTCTGAGCAGCGCGGTATCGTGCGTTAATGAACGCGCTTTGTTAAGGCTCCGATTTGCCCTCTAATCAAGAACATCAAAATAAAGCTTACCCTCGAATAGCCTTGGTCGCTGGTGAGGCATCGGGAGATTTGCTTGCCAGCCTTTTGATCAAAGGTATCTTGGCGAAATGGCCGCAGGCAGAGATCTTCGGTATTGGGGGCGAGGCTATGTGCGCGCTGGGTTTCAAAGCCCTTTGGCCCTCCCACAAGCTATCTGTTCGGGGTTATTTTGAGGTGCTGATGCATTTTCGAGAAATCCTTGGAATTAGAAATCAGCTCAAAAAAGAATTATTAACAAACCCACCTGATTTGTTTATTGGTGTTGACGCACCTGACTTTAATTTAGAGCTGGAGCGATCCCTTAAACAAGCCAATATTGCGACCCTTCATTTTGTCTGTCCCTCCATTTGGGCTTGGAGAGCCGGTCGAGCCGTCAAACTCGGACAAAGTACAGATCATGTACTTTGTATTTTTCCCTTTGAGCCCTCTATTCTTGAGAAGTATTCAATTAAAGCCACCTTTGTCGGGCATCCTCTAGCGCAGATAATTCCTATGGAAATAGACTCAAAACCTGCAAGAATGAAGCTTGGGCTTGGGTTAGATTTAAGGGTGGTGACCCTTATGCCTGGGAGCCGGGCCTCTGAGGTTGAACATATGACGGAGCGTTTTTTACGTGCTGCGCTCATCATGCAAGAAACTGATCCCAATCTACATTTTTTATTGCCTGTCGTACCTCACTTGGTTCAGTGGGTTGAGACTCTTTGTAAGAAAATAACTGTTCCCAATTTAAAAATCTTACACAGTCAATCTCACGAAGCCCTGTGCGCTTGCGATGTGGTGTTGGTCGCTAGTGGGACAGCCACTTTGGAGGCCGCACTATATAAACGGCCCATGGTGATTGGATATCATGTGAACTGGTTTAGCTATTGGCTGATCTGGCCTCAAAGACTCTTGCCTTGGATTGGTTTGCCAAACATTTTGTTGAATAAAGAGGTGGTGCCTGAGCTTTTGCAAACCGCAGCCACTCCAAAAAACATGGCTAAAGAAATTTTGCATTGGCTCAATTCACCCCAAGAAGTCCTTGCCCTTAAAGACACTTTTGGTAAACTTCACCATCAATTAATCCGCGATACGCCTACACTTGCAACAGAGGTTATCGCAGGGCTCTTGGACAAGTGATAAATAATTCAGCCCTCGCAGTCCCGGGG
>DAIUEA010000321.1:0-220 GCA_036845365.1 Limnohabitans sp.
CCCACAATTGCAACCCAGATAGTGGGCTATAAGATTGATTTTTTCTATCCTTGATGACGCAACGTCGCAGGATGTAATAACATATGCGCTGTCCTTAAAATCCCTACAAAAAAGAGAGCCGAAGCTCGTTGCTTGCGAGATCTCTGTGCAAACTGCAAGCAGTTTTCATCCATGTCTTATTGTCTCTCTATCTCTTGGCTTAAAAAAGCTTTTTCATTGA
>DAIUEA010000321.1:230-2764 GCA_036845365.1 Limnohabitans sp.
ACCCTTACAACTTTTTACTCAGGAAACTTAAACCATGTCAGCACTTATTTGCGGCTCCCTCGCCTTTGACACGATTATGAGCTTTGAGGGGCGATTTGCCGATCAAATACTCCCCGATCAGTTGCACATCTTAAACGTCTCTTTTTTAGTTCCCCAACTCAGACGCGACTACGGCGGATGTGCAGGCAACATTGCTTACGGTTTGAAGCTCTTAGGTGGAACTCCCCTGCCAATGGCTACGCTTGGAATGGACTCCAAGGAGTACTTGGCAAGACTCAGTCACTTGGGTATTTCAACAGAATTCGTTAAAACAGTTGATGAACTAATGACCGCACAAGCGATGATCATGACTGATAAAGATAATAACCAAATTACTGCGTTTCACCCAGGCGCAATGAGTGTCGCTCATCAAATCAAAGTAGTACCCCGGGCTGATATTAAGTTGGCAATCATCTCGCCCGATGGTCGCGACGCCATGACGGAGCACGCTGAGCAACTCGCCCATGCAAAAATTCCCTTTGTGTTTGACCCCGGACAAGGTCTCCCAATGTTTAACGGGGCCGAGTTGGCTAAGTTTATTGGTCAATCCACCTGGGTCACTGTGAACGACTATGAGGGAAAGATGCTGAGCGAGCGCACGGGTTGGGAGTTCAGTGAAATATCCAAACAAGTCGAGGGCTTGGTCGTGACCTTAGGGGCTGAGGGGTGTGAGGTTTGGATTGCGGGTGAGAAAACCTGGGTACCCCCCGTGAAGGCCTCTCACATTGTTGACCCAACAGGGTGCGGCGACGCTTGGCGCGCCGCTTTACTCTTTGGTTTAGAGCAAGGCTGGAGCTTAGCGAAATGTGCCGAGTTAGGTAATAAAGTCGGCGCAATTAAAATCGCTAGCCGTGGTCCTCAAAATTATTCACTCTAAACGTTGAGCGTAAAAAAACCCGACACTTTGCAGGGCCGGGTTTGAGTCCCTAGGGCTGAAGACCTTTTATTAAGGCTTGGCCGATACGGGGAATGGCCAGGCTGCCTGTGGGTTCAACGTTGTTTGTGCAACGGATTGAGGGCTCACATGGGTGGTAACCTGATGAGCGTGGTGCTCAGTGTGCACGGCCGGTTTATGGACTGCAGTCTTATGAACTACAGACTTGTGCGCGGACGCTTGTTTTTTTGCTGGCGCTTTTTTCTTAGCAGGTGCTTTTTTAGCGGCAACTTTTACGGGAGCCACTTTTTTAACGACCGCTTTTTTAGCTACAACTTTCTTGGTCGCTGTCTTTTTAACGACGGCTTTTTTAGCAGCAACTTTTTTAGAGGTTACTTTTTTGGCAACCGCCTTTTTAGTCACCGCTTTTTTAGCAACCGCTTTTTTAACTGTTGCCTTCTTAGCTACAGCTTTCTTAGCCACAGCCTTTTTGGCAACCGGTTTCTTTGCTACAACTTTCTTGGGTGCTGCTTTCTTAGATGCTGCTTTTTTAGGGGCAGTTTTTTTAGCTATTGGCTTTTTAGCCACTGGCTTTTTCTTAGCAACAACCTTCTTTGCAGTCACTTTCTTTGCTACCGTCTTCTTCACCGCTGGCTTTTTCTTAGCCGCTGTTTTTTTTACTGCGGCCTTCTTTGTGGCCGTTTTTTTTGCAGTTGCCATAACTTACTCCTAGATCAAGTTAACAGATCGCTGGCTCAAACGCTCGTTACTTAGGATTGAGTAACGTGCGGTCCTAGTAACTAGACCAAAAATCAAGTTACATGAACACGGTTGAGTCTGAGTTCAAGTTGAAAGCGGACCGGGAACTTCTCTTTCTTGCCCGGTGCTCAGCAGTGAACTACAGACTAAATTTTCTGACCCAACTCCTCCCTTATCTAAGAAAGAGTTGAACAATTAATCCCAGGACAGCGCACCACCTGATTGGTACTCAATGACTCGGGTCTCAAAGAAGTTACGCTCTTTCTTGAGATCGATCATCTCACTCATCCAGGGAAACGGATTTTCCTCGTTAGGAAATAACATTTCCAGACCAATTTGCGTTGCGCGCCTATTTGCAATGTAGCGAAGGTAACCTTTAAACATAGATGCATTCATACCTAAAACGCCTCTAGGCATCGTATCTTCTGCGTATTTGTATTCAAGTTCTACCGCTTTTGCAAAGATGTCTTTAATTTCGGCCTTGAATTCATTGGTCCACAACTGTGGATTTTCGAGCTTGATTTGGTTGATTAAATCGATACCAAAATTACAGTGCATCGACTCATCACGCAAGATGTACTGGTACTGCTCTGCAGCACCGGTCATTTTGTTTTGTCGACCGAGCGCTAAAATTTGAGTGAAGCCGACGTAGAAAAATAGACCCTCCATCAGGCAAGCAAACACAATAAGTGACTTGAGTAGTATTTGATCGTTCTCAGGGGTACCAGTCTTAAAGTTGGGATCCATGATCGCGTCAATAAAGGGAATTAAGAACTCGTCTTTATCGCGAATGGACTGGACTTCGTGGTAAGCATTAAAAATCTCACTCTCCTCAAGTCCTAGGGACTCGACAATGTACTGA
>DAIUEA010000322.1:0-2761 GCA_036845365.1 Limnohabitans sp.
TCATTAAACTTAACACTCCAGTTGGAGGGGTCCAGACAAATTGGTTGTAATTGACAATGCCGGTCGTAGGATTCGTGCCCAATATCTCACTGTTGCTGATTGTGGCTGCGAGTGCAGTAGAGGGACAAGTCAGAGGGTTTGTTGTTGAAATTCCTGGAACCGTTGTCGCATTGGCAGCGGCAACCCCGCATCCCGACAAGACGAAGGGTGAGGTGGATGTGATAGCCGTAGCAGCATATGTAAAGGCGAGAATATTAGGCGGCATCACTACGATTGAAATCGGAGTTGGGTTGAGCGTTGCATTTGCACCAGGACAAGTTGCGTAGGCGCTAATTTGATAAATAGTCGGCGTAAACCCTACAGGTGCCGAGGAGACAGAGCCTGCTAATAAGCCAGAGGGAGTAATGGTGACCCCAGGAGGCATAGGCAGGTTACCCTGTGAATAAGTAACGGTCCCCCCGCTGCTACAAGTTGCACTGAGTTGGGTGTTGATATTTGCTATGTTGGGCGGGGTCAGGTCGTTGTAAATTCCAACAATCCCTGAGGAAACCCACTTGATCGTTGGCGCAACGGCAGCAGTAACGCTCAAAGACACTAAGGCGGTATTTGAGTAAACATTCGCTTTTTGATCAAGGACATTGAATGAAAAACCGTCTGTTCCTGTGTATCCGGGGTTAGGTGTATAGAGAAAGGTCCCGGTTGAGCTGATCGTCACAGTGCCGTGGGCGGAGGCGGTGGATAAATTATAGGTTAACGCATTACCTTGTACGTTTGTAACGTAGCTGGCTAAATCTCCAGACAAAGAGGTACTTGCCGTGACGTTTAAAGCTGCAGTAGGGGGAGTTACAACGGGGGGCATGTATTGCTGCAAAATGGTTACATAAACAATACCCGTGTTTGAGGTCTGTGTGGCTGATGAGATGGAGAAAGAGAATTGATCGGTTACACCGTAAGTATTGGGCTTAGGGGTGTAGGTAAATGCACCAGTTTGGGAGTTGGTTATGGCAACCGTGCCGTAAGACGGCCCTACCAATGGATTTTGGGTCGTGCTTGGCGTGGCTACCGCGTAAGTTACAACAGATGAGTTGGTATTCATGGCCGTCAAGGTGTCACTGAGGACCTGATTTTCATTGACTGTGTACTGTGAGCTCGTTGCTACTTGCAACGGAGCCTGTGTTGCAGCCGCCGCCGCTACTGTAGTCGTTGCGTTGTTACATGCATTGTTGCCAAGCACTCCAACGCTTGCAACGCAAGCGCTTGAGCCTGCTCCTCCTCCGCAAGAGATCAGTGTAAGGCTCATTAAGCCTGCTACAACCACGTGTAACAAAGACAGTGGGGCAGTGCGAATTCTGGCTAGATATTTTTTCGGCATCTGCATGATTCGGTTTGAAAACTAAAATCTTTAGAGGGAAAAAGAATTAATTTTTGAATTATTTTTGACTTACAGAATAACTAAAAAGGATTATTTTTTCAAAGACTGCAATTTGGCAAATGCATGCTGCATTGCTGATGCTTGTGAATCGACTGAACTTTTACTTCCTTGATGATGGGGCGTATTTAATTCCTTAAAGGAGCGAGCTGGTTTTTGGTAATGATTTAAGGAATTTTGGTTGGCATTTTGGCTTGAGTCACTGTCCAGTTTCATCGTTAAAGCAATTCTTGACCTTTGGACATCAATTGACACCACCTTAACGTCCACAATGTCTCCAGTTTTAACAACCTCTCTAGCATCTGAGATGAACTTATTGCTAAGTTGGCTCACGTGAATGAGGCCGTCTTGGTGTACGCCAAGGTCAACAAACGCGCCAAAAGCAGCAACGTTGCTTACCGTTCCCTGCAAAATCATTCCCTCTTTAAGGTCCTTAATGTCTTTGACGTTGTCATTTAATTTGGCTACTTTAAAAGAGGGCCTCGGATCTCTCCCCTTTTTTTCTAATTCTTGAAGTATGTCTTTAACAGTGATTAAACCCACACCCTCTTTGACGAAAAATTCGGGCTTTAATGATTGAATCTTACTGGGTTGTCCCATTAATTCGCTAACAGGACAACTCGCTTTTAAGATAATCTCCTCCACTATAAAGTAACTCTCAGGGTGCACCCCGGTCACATCTAGTGGGTTGTCGCCGTCTCGGATTCTAAGAAATCCAGCACTTTGCTCAAAAGTCTTGGATCCTAATCCTGCCACTTCTAGGAGTTGTTTGCGGTTTTTAAAAGCCCCGTTTTTTTCTCGCCAACGCACAATTGACTGTGCTGTGGTTGCAGACAGACCCGAGACTCGGGCTAAAAGTGCGGGGCTTGCCGTGTTTAAATCGACCCCTACCGCATTAACACAATCCTCAACAACCGCTTCCAAAGATTTGTCCAACTGCCCAGGATTGACATCATGTTGGTATTGACCGACTCCAATTGATTTGGGTGTGATCTTGACTAACTCAGCCAATGGGTCTTGTAATCTTCTTGCAATACTAGCAGCCCCTCTCAAAGAGACGTCAACATCAGGCATTTCTTTGGAAGCATATTCACTAGCGCTGTAAACTGAAGCCCCCGCTTCACTGACGACAACCTTTTGCAAATTAAACGTTCCCCCCCCTTTTTTGTAATGTTGAGTCAAAAGCTCAATCAAATCAGCAGCCAATTGATCCGTTTCACGGCTTGCTGTTCCGTTGCCTATTGCAATTAGGTTGACCTTGTGGGTGAGGCAAAGTTTAAATAAGGTCTCAAGCGAGCCAGTCCAATCGCGTCTTGGCTCATGAGGGTAGAC
>DAIUEA010000323.1:0-2751 GCA_036845365.1 Limnohabitans sp.
TCCAAGCAGAGTCCAAGCAGAGTCCAAGCAGAGTCCAAGCAGAGTCCAAGCAGAGGTTTGTTATTGCATCACGCGGTATAGAGTTGAGCACACGACTTTGCAGTTTTCGCAAGCTTTGGTGCGGGATCCAACAGGTTTGGGCATGGTGATCAAAGATTAGTTTAAAAAGTTTACTTGGGAATTTACTTTTAAGATGATTTGTATATACAATTATGCTAAAGTCAAAGTCAAAGTCAAAGTCTACTCGAACTTTGCATCTACTCTATTCCCTATGCTAAATCTAAAAATTAGCGCTGATGTGCTTTACAAACTAGAGCACAAACACGGGGTAATACGAGGTGAGATTGAGCAGTGTTTTGGAAATAGGACGGGTCAGTTATTAGAGGACACTCGAGAAAAGCACAAAACAAATCCACCAACGCTTTGGTTCTTGGCTTGCACAAACAAACTGCGTTTACCGAAAATTGTGTATATACAAATTGGAGATAGAGTTGAGTTGAAATCAGCTTTTAGTCCAAATAAAACAGAGATCGATATTTACAGTCGACACGGCTAAACGTCATCCCCGCTAAGGGGTGCTAAGGGCGAAACTTTAGGAGAAATCATGATTACAAACAAAATTGAAAGCACTACAGATGCTTGGGAGAATAGAGATTTAGGAGCGAGTGAAGAGCATGTTCGTGTTGCAAGTGCAGAGCATGAGTTTGCACTGGATCGCGCCCTTGATTTGCAGTCAATATCGATACGATTACCCAAGCAACTGATTGATCAATACAAGCTAATAGCTCATTTTCATGGGGTGGGTTATCAGCCTCTGATGCGAGACATCTTGGCGCGCTTTGTACCGGGAGCTTTGCAGGAAATAATGCAGGCGCAAATAATACAAGCTAAAGCTGCAGTAGCTGCGCCACTTGTTGGATCAGTTAATTCAGCGTCGGCTAAGCATCTAACTTCTAAGCCTGCAGCGCGCAAAGTACAGCGAAAAGCCGCTTAATTTTCAAGACTGTAAGCCTACTTTTCGCGCACCTCGAAATTAGTGACAGGGCTCCAGGTCAAGCCAATCCGACGCCGCTCTTTAGTGCTGGCACTGACGTTTTTGAGTTTAAATTGCGCTTGATCTTCCTTTTGCTCAAGTTGCAAGAGTGCCCGCAAATGACGTAACTCTTGTTGAAGATTATTTTTAAGAGCGCTTAATCTCGGTGGTATTTGGGTCTTGGTTAGCCAAAGGGGGGCAGAAAGGACAAAAGCAAGATGGGGGAATTCATAGCTGTTTATCGCGCACAGTTTGAGGTGGGGCGCAGTGGTTTTAAATCCGGCGGCTCGGGTCTCATCAAGTAAGGAAATGTCTAGGCGTGCGTTGACGTTTTTTGTCTATCTTCAGTGCTTATCAGTTCCTATCAGTGCCGCTTGTCTGCCTTCCACGTGCCGCCGTAGCGGTAGCTGGGGTGTCGCTCAGCCAGGGTCCGGCATGAGGGACAAATCAGGCTCCAAGCAGAGGTTTCGTCTTGGATCACGCGGTAAAGAGTTGAGCTCACGACTTTGCAGTTTTCGCAAGCTTTGGTGCGGGATCGAACAGGTTTGGGCATGGCGATCAAAGATCAGTCTAAGGTGTCAAAAGAGGTTGTCGCCTCATGAGAGTTTGCCAGCTTCAGCACACTTGATTTGTGAGAGCCAGTCAGGGCCTTTTTGATGACCTTGTAAATGTCAAGATCAAAGTCAAAGTCTTCACGCCGAGCGATGTCATCCAACTCATCGTGGTCGTTGGCGGTGCCTAAGTAGCACCATTTGTTGATCACTAACATGCTGTGGCCGTCCTTGATGGCTATAGCTCCATCAAAGGGCCAAACCGGGACTTTGTAAAGTTTGAGGGCCGTTTGCAACTTCAAGTTGTGCACGGTCAAAGACACTTTACCAATGCACGCCCCTTCGCACTGTTTGACTTGGTAACCAAAGCAAGGTTTGCCCTCATCCACTTTTTCCAGACCCAGTAAAGCCTCACAGAGGTGGTATTTCTTGGCGACGGCGGCCAAGTAACCAAGCGCTTCTTTCTTGTTGTTAAAAAGCCCGTACAAATTGTCTTGAAAGCCAGGTTGCAAATGTTTGTGCGTGATGAGTGTGGGGCGTTCAAGGCCCGAGGGTTCTTGGCTCAATTGCCAAGCGCACAGGTCTTTGGAGCGGCGAAGCTTGATGTTTGAGCTGGGCATGCGCTCTTTGATGAGCCTAGCCTCCAAAATCAAAGCACTCAATTCACCGCCCGTTTCGATCCACTCAATGTGATGAACCTGTAGGGCTAATTTCATTTCTTTGCGCACAGTAACTGCGCTTTGGAAATGGCTCATTACTCGGGTGCGCATTGAAATGCTTTTACCAATATACAAAGGGGCGTGTTGCTCACCGTAAAATACATAACAGCCCGGTGTGTCTGGAATCGCATTGATCACAGACTGGCTAATATTGGGTGGAAGGTTAACACTGCCCAGTAACTGATTCACCGCCTCAAGCAGGCGAGCTTGACCAAAAGTCCTCTCACACACCCGCCAAAACTGGACCAATAAATCTGCGTCGCCCAGGGCCCTGTGACGCGCACTTACCGTCAACCCATGAGCCGCGACGATGGTGTCAAGGTTGTGGCGGCTCTGCTGCGGGAAAAGCAGTCGAGATAGCTTGACGGTACACAACACCTTAGGCCGAAAATCCATTCCCAAGCGTTTAAACGAAGCTTTGATAAAACCATAGTCAAAGCGGGCGTTA
>DAIUEA010000324.1:0-2740 GCA_036845365.1 Limnohabitans sp.
TGACAATGTTGTTTCAAGAAAAGAACCAGATGGCTAAAATATTTTGTGTTGCAAATCAAAAGGGCGGCGTGGGCAAAACCACGACTTCTGTAAATTTGGCTGCGGGTTTGGCGGCAATTGGTCAAAAAGTATTGCTGGTTGATCTGGACCCACAGGGTAACGCAACCATGGGTTCTGGGGTCGATAAAAGAAAATTAGAGCTGTCCGTTTACGATGTCTTATTGGAGGAGATCTCTATTGAGGAGGCCGTCTGTTCTAGTTATTGGGGCGACGATGGCGGGAAAAAACATTTTCCTAAGTACGATGTGCTGGGTGCTAATAGGGACTTGGCGGGGGCCGAGGTGGAGCTAGTGGGTCTTGCGCACCGGGAGATGCGGTTAAAGAGGGCGTTGGCTAGTTTGGGGAATGCCTATGATTTTGTTGTGGTCGACTGCCCCCCATCCTTGTCAATGTTAACTTTGAACGGCTTGTGCGCCGCTCAGGGTGTGGTAGTACCCATGCAGTGCGAGTATTTCGCGCTTGAGGGTTTAACGGATTTAGTCAATACCATCAAGCAAGTTCATGCCAACTTAAACAAGGATCTAAAGATCATTGGATTGTTAAGGGTGATGTTCGATCCGCGGGTGACTTTGCAGCAGCAAGTTAGTGACCAGTTAAAAGATCATTTTGGTGATAAGGTGTTTAACGCAGTCATTCCTAGAAATGTTCGGTTGGCAGAGGCTCCAAGCTACGGTCTGCCTGGTGTTGTTTATGATCCCCTGGCCAAGGGGAGTCAAGCGTTTTTGGAATTTGCTCAGGAAATAGTAGATAGACTCAAACCAACTCAAAATAAATAAGAAAGTATTCATATGGTAACGAAAAAGCCCAAGGGTTTGGGTCGCGGATTAGAGTCTTTGTTGGGACCTGTTGTAAAGGATGGCCAACATCTTCAAGAAGAAGAGGCCTCAGGCGCTCCGTCCGTTCTTAAACTTTCTCAAATGGTCGCTGGTATGTATCAGCCGCGAACCCGCATGGATGAGGGCGCACTATATGAATTAGCTGAGAGTATTAAGGCTCAGGGAATCATGCAGCCCATATTGGTCCGTCTTTTAAAAGAGGGGCCGAACAAAGAAAAATATGAAATTATTGCCGGTGAAAGGCGGTTTCGGGCCGCTAAATTAGCCGGCCTTCAATCCGTTCCGGTGCTGGTGCGTGATGTTCCAAATGAAGCTGCGGCGGCAATGGCGCTGATAGAAAATATACAACGCGAGGATTTAAATCCGCTTGAAGAGGCGCATGGCTTGGACCGTTTGGTGACAGAGTTTAGGCTAAGCCATGAGCAGGCGGCCCAGGCCGTTGGTCGCTCAAGAAGTGCGGCGTCCAATTTGTTGCGCTTGCTTAATCTAACTAAACCAGTTCAAGACATGCTTATGGCTGGAGACCTAGACATGGGGCACGCAAGAGCGTTATTGGCCCTAGATCAGGCGCAACAAGTTTCAGCAGCGCATCAGATGACGGCGAAAAAAATGTCTGTCAGAGACGCAGAGAAGCTGGTTAAAAAAATTAAATCGTCCTCAGATGTAGCCCCTAAAAAGGTAAAAGAGAAACAAGGGGATATTTTGAGAATAGAGGAGGAACTCTCAGATCTATTAACAGCAACAGTTGAGGTGGTGATCAAAAAAAGAGTTAAACGCCATGGCAAGTTCTATGACATGGGAGACATGGTGATCCAATTTGGATCGTTGGATGAGCTTAACGGTTTAATAGATAAACTTAGAGCAGCTGCGGCTTAAGCCCCACCATTCCAAAACATTAACTGACGTTTGTTGTAAATATTTTGCCGGGATTCATAATGTTCTTGGGATCTAGGGCTGCTTTTATGGTTCTCATCATGTCAACCGCTGCAACACCTGCCTCGTCGACTAAAAACCCCATCTTGTGAAGCCCAATGCCGTGCTCTCCCGTGCATGTTCCGCCCATACTTAGAGCACGAGCCACTAACTTTTCGTTCAGTTGTTCAGCCGTCTCCCTCTCTACAGGGTCGTTTGGGTCAATTAAATATCCAAAGTGAAAGTTTCCATCGCCAACGTGCCCAACTAGGAAAAAAGGCAATTTTGATGCTTCTGTCTCTTCAACCGATTTCAATAAACAATCTGCAAGTCGACTGATGGGGACGCAAGTATCCGTAGAAATAGCGCGGCAACCAGGCCGAGACTGAATTGCCGCAAAATAGGCGTTATGTCGAGCGGCCCAAAGCTTTGTACGCTCCTCAGGCGTGCTTGCCCATTCGAAGTCTTGTCCTGAATGCTCGTGAGCAATTTCTTGAACGGCTTGAGCTTGCTCCTTCACCCCCTGGGGGGAGCCGTGAAACTCCATTAATAGCAAGGGTTGTTCAGATAAGCTGAGTTTAGAATGAGCGTTGACCATTCGAACTGCGTTTTTGTCAATAAGCTCGACTCTGGCAATAGGGATTCCCATCTGTATGATTTGAATCGTAGTGCGCACAGCAGACTCGATGGTGGGAAAAGAGCAAATCGCGGCAGAGATCGCCTCAGGTAGGGGATAAATTTTTAGAGTTACCTCGCTTATGACCCCAAGGGTCCCTTCACTGCCAACAAAAAGACGTGTTAAATCATACCCTGCGCTGGATTTTCTAGCTCTAGTTCCTGTTTTAAGGATCTCTCCCTTGGCATTAACAACCTCAAGAGCCAACACGTTCTCTCTCATGGTTCCATACCTGACTGTCAGTCAGGTATGGAAC
>DAIUEA010000325.1:0-2728 GCA_036845365.1 Limnohabitans sp.
TCCTTAAGCAACTGTCTAAGTGCTGCACGCTTATCGTCATCTGCAACGCTGTAAAAATGTTGACTTACGGTTGATGCAGTTTGATTAGGCCTTGCTACCTCTATGGTGACAGGATCTTGCAAATAACTGGATGCCAAACGTTTGATCTCGGGAGAGAAAGTGGCGGAGAATAAAAGAGTGGTACGTTTCTTTGGAAGAAAACTTAAGATACGCTGTAAATCTGGCAAAAAACCAATGTCTAGCATCCTGTCCGCCTCGTCGAGCACAACGTACTCGACTTGGTTTAGCACGACATTTTTGGCTTCAATGTGATCTAGTAAACGCCCTGGTGTAGCCACCAAAATCTCTACTCCACCGCGCAACTCTAGACTTTGCGGCTTCATATCCATCCCACCAAACACAACTGCCGTTCTCATTTGAGTAAAGCGAGCGTAGAGTTTGAGTTGTTGAGCGACCTGATCTGCAAGCTCCCGAGTCGGCAACAAAACGAGGGCCCTTACAGGGTGGCGAGCGGGAGATGTAGAGGCATTTTCGTGCTTTAAAAGTATTTGCAACAAAGGCAAACAAAAAGCCGCCGTCTTGCCCGTCCCGGTCTGAGCAGCGCCCATGACATCTTTGCCGCTTAATACGACTGGGATGGCTTGCTCCTGTATGGGGGTCATCTCTAAGTAGCCCATTTCGGCTACTGCGCGCGCAATTGGCTCGGCCAACTGTAATTTGGAAAAAGAATTCATATAACTTCGTATTGTCTCACTCAGCACGGGGTAATTGCTTAAATTGAGCCAAATAGTGCTCAGAATGAGTTGATTTTGATCTCAAAAAACACCAATAACCCCTTAAAAAGCACCTTAGGGGGGCTAGAGTTGGCGTATTTTAAGGGTTAGTGGCGAATGCTTAGACGAGCTTCAAGGAGTGCAAACGCGCATGTGACCCCTCATGTATTTTCTACTTTCAAGTTTTAGGAAGAGTCACGCCCTGTTGCCCCTGATATTTCCCGCCCCGATCTTTGTAACTTGTTTCACAAACCTCATCACTCTCAAAAAATAAAACTTGCGCGCACCCCTCGCCCGCGTAAATTTTGGCGGGTAAAGGAGTTGTGTTTGAGAATTCAAGGGTTACGAACCCTTCCCACTCAGGCTCAAAAGGTGTCACGTTCACAATAATTCCACACCGAGCATAGGTGCTTTTACCCAAGCAAATCGTCAGCACATTTCTGGGTATTCTGAAATACTCCAATGTTCTCGCTAAAGCAAAACTATTGGGCGGAATGATACAAACATCAGATTCAATATCGACAAAACTTTTTTCATCAAAGTTTTTAGGATCTACTACAGTGCTGTAAATGTTGGTAAATACTTTGAACTCAGGTGCGCATCGGATGTCGTACCCATAGCTACTGGTACCGTAGCTGACAATTCTCTCACCGGTTGCATTTTGTCTCACCTGACCTGGCTCAAAGGGCTCTATCATGCCGTGTTCTTTGGCCATTTTTCGAATCCACTTATCTGATTTAATCGACATTTAAATAACTCTTTTTAAAATAGTTTGAAAATAACAAAGACGCTTAGTTATTCCAGAACCAAATCAAGTCTGACTTCTAGAAGACTTGGAATTTCTTTGTATCGGCTTAGTAGTTCAGCATCTTGTGTTTGCTTATAGCTTGCCACCAAAACCTCTCTGACCCCAAAAACTGCATCGTTATCCAGATAGGGATCCTCCTCGTCGAATATCTCAGTCACTAAGGTCTTATGACCTGGCGCCTCTACGATCAAGTGCATATGAGCAGGACGCCACGGAGACCGATTGGACAAAGTAAACAAAGCCCCAACAGGACCGTCCATGGGAATCGTATAGGGCTTGGGTCTAATCGTTGCGATCTCAAAGCAACCGTCATTCGAGGTGTGCAGCATACAGCGTAAATTTTCCTGCTCTTGAGAGGGGTCTTGTTGCCAATAGAGCCCGTTGTCCGCGTTTTGCCAAAAATCAACAGTTGCTTTTGAAATTGGATTGCCCTTCAGATCCAAAATTTTTCCGCGAAACACGACTGCTTGGCCTTCGTTATTTTTAAGTAAGTTGGCAGGACTCTTCATCACGGGAGAACCCCTGGCGTGAAATGGACCTAGATTACTGCCAGGCGTTGCCTTGGCAGAGCCCATAGCTAATAAATCAACCAATGAGGACAACCCGAATACATCTGACATGAGCGAGAATTCACTTCGCGACTCATCTGTGATGGCCGCCGCTTGGTGCAAAAACTCTAAACCCGCTCTCCACTCCTCATGGGTGAGTTGGGTATCTCTAGCAAAATCGTGCAAGTGAGCAATGAATGATTTGATGATGAACTGAAGTCGATCGTTGGGTAACTCATTAAAACTACTTTGAGTTAAGGGGGTTAGGTTTGCGGAGGAAGTATTTCTCATTGTTCTATTTTATTGGATATGCATGCGTTAATTACTAAGCAAGATGGTTAAAAGATTTTTAACTACTGGCACCCCCAGCCCGGTCGCACAGTCGTCACCGGAGGTTGCATTGCAATGCGTTGAGCATGGAAGAACGCCCAACGCTTGGAGCCCCTTATTGAGACTGGCATCCGTTTCCTTGTTGCCAACTGTGGCATCAAAAAAGGTGAAGTCGCTGTATCAGATGAAGAAGCTAAGTAGGTTGAAAAAAGGTAGCAACAAAAACGCCCCTTTAGGGGGCGTTTTTACTACATTAATGGCGGAGTGGA
>DAIUEA010000326.1:0-2696 GCA_036845365.1 Limnohabitans sp.
ATCAAGCATCATTTGACTCCTCGCCGCTTATTGAACTAGTGTTTGTGGGATGGTCCGCTACGTTCTCTACGTTCGCTAAGTCTGCTAAGTCCGCTAAGTCCGAGAAAGCATCCCCATTCAAACCGACTCTTACACCTTCAACTTCCGTTGGCGAACTGCTAGAGCTGAGGCTCTGTGCGTTCGGCTTTTGAATATATTCTGCACTTTGGGGGAGAACTTGCTGTTCATCCGAGTTTGTGGTCTCTTGTATGTTTGTTTCTAAATTTAAACCCAGGTTTGCACTCACGCCACCCCCTGGCGCCGCTGCGTCCATTGGTTGAGCGGGCGACTTTGCTGAGTCTGACTCTAACGCGCGCTCTGGCTCTTTTTTAATATCTTCTTTAATATCTTCTTTAACGTCTTCTTGCTTGGGGCTGATGTAGTTGCCCTGCACCGGCGTTTTCAGCAGCACGGATTCGTCCCTCCACTTCTGGGGTTGCCCAAGCAGTCGAGCTGCAATCGTCTCAAGTCGATTCTGAATCAGATCCTCAATTTGCGTGTCGTTCATTAGAACTCGAACACTACCAACTTGCATAGTTTGTGAGGAATTCAACACCAACGCATTCAAATCCTGGTTGTTGGGGAGGTTTAAAACCGACTCCAGCATTGATTTGTCCAAAGCGTTCAGCTCTACCCTCACCACTGGGTTATCCCTCATGTTGAGCTCATCCACACAGCGGTGTATGAGTCTTTGAACGGTGTGGGTGGAGATACTCAGCTCTCCCAAAACCAATTGCTCCGCAATGTGCACAGAAAGACGTTTGAGAGGCTCAAAGAACGTTTGCGAGTCCTGGGTCAACGCTTTCAACTGATCGCACAGATCAGTCAATACTTTAATTCGGGGCTGCATCTCTAAGTCAAGTTGCTCCTTTTTTTTCTCAAGCTCGCCCAATAAAGACTCGTCAAAAGACTGAATCTTTTCTTTTAAAAGAAGAATCTCTTGCTCGTACTCCTTTCTCAGTTGCTCTCGCTCTTTCAAAGCAGCTTGCTCTTTGTCTGCGTGTTCGGCGTCTTTTTTCTCAAGCTCTTTCAAAGACATTTCGGCTTTTAAAGACTCTTGGACCAATGCCTTTTCCTTGGCCTCTGTGGCCCCTTTAGTGAAACCCTCTTCGTAGGCCTTGGATATAGCCTCTTGCATTTCGCTTTGACTTATATCTAAAGCAGTTTGAGCGGGGACTTGTAACGGGGCGAGATGGGTCGCACTGTTAGAGTCACCTATTTTTTCGTCTACATCTAGGTACCGGTCTTCCTCAGTGCCTAGACCTGAGGCCAGATTCGATCTCCCTTGCTGAGTTTGATCAGTTTCATGCCCGGTAAAGTCTCGAGCTTGGCTGTTACCAGCCCTTATGTAATCTGCGTCATCTGCGTCATCTGCGTCCACTTCGTTTTGAAAACGCATTGGCTTTGGAATAGGTCTTGAGGTTGGAGTTAATAGGGCGTCGGGCGCACGCTCTTGTCCCCTCACCTTGCTTGAGGGGTCGTCAAGGGCTGAATCCTCAGTAGTAGTGGTAATAGTAGTAGTGCCCTGTGTGAGAGCCTCTTTGGCTGGGGCCCCCCTAGTGGAGTTTGACCTATTCGATCCACTCAAACTGAGTTCGTAATCATCGCTGAAACCAAGCTTTTTTAATAGTGCACGTCTTGACTCACCATATGTCGGAATAAAGGGTTGTTCCTCGTTGGATTTAGCCTCAGGGTTTCCAAGTTTTGCCCTGGAAAGTAGCTCAGATTTGTTTAGATCTTTAACCCTGTAGTTTGGTTTTTCCAGCTCAAGCGTTAGCGCCCTGGCCACCCTTTTGTTTGCATCCCCAGCTAAAGTCTCTTGGTGCCTCTCGCCCATTTGCTTGAGCGAATCTAAATCATCCAACATGAATTCGCTGTCGTCCTCGACAACCTCGGCCGCCTCTGGGATGGAGAGCTGGGTGAAGCCCACACTTGCATAGTCCACCTTTGGAACTTTAGACCAATCGGTTGCCCCGTAGGTGTGGTCCCTACCCGGACTCCTAAAAAGTCCCTCCTCTTCCCAATCGTTTTCACTTGGGATGAGGGTCTGCGCCTTGTAGGGGGCGGGTCTGTGAGAGGAAAGATTAGACAAAATCTGCTCCGCCCAACATTAATTCGCCTGAATCAGAGAGCTTTCTGGCCATGCGCATGATCTTCTTTTGTGCCTCTTCCACATCGGCCATACGCACTGGGCCTTTGGCCTCCATATCGTCTTTGAACATACCCCTGGCTCGCTCGGACATGTTGTCAAAAAATCGATCTTTAACTGTATCGCTTGCACCTTTTAGTGCGGTCATCAGCATATCGGGCTCGACCGCGCGCATAAGGACTTGAATGCCTTTGTTGTCAACGGTTGTGAGGTTCTCAAACGTGAACATCAAATCTTGGATTTTTTGCATCAATACCGGGTCTAGGTCCTCTAGCCCGTTCATGATGGCACCCTCAACCTCAGTCTTCGTAAAGTTCATGATTCCCGCTGCCGCGCTGAGTCCACCAAAGCTTGAAGAGGCGTTGGAGGCACTCTTTGAGAATTGTTGCTTCATGATCGCTTCCAGCTCAATCATGGCTGCAGGTTGCACCGTATCCAAGGATGCGATCCGCTGTATCACCTCTGGCCTGACTTCTGGGGGTAAATAAACCATCACGTCGGCAGCGGT
>DAIUEA010000327.1:0-2695 GCA_036845365.1 Limnohabitans sp.
ACAAAGACCTATGGGCAATCTCCCGTGTTCCCACCAATCATCAGCACTGGATTGGTGAACAACGAAACTATAACGAGTGTGGTGTTCTCAAGCCTAGGATCTCCCTTGGCTGCAAACGTAGGCGTTTACACCGTTACACCAAGCACTCCTCTTGGAAGTGGCGCGTTCCTTGCCTCCAATTACAACATCCAATATAACAACGGCTCTTTGACCGTAACTCCCGCTGGACTTCTGATCTCAACCCCTGATGAGTGGAAATTCGTAGGCACTGCGATGACACCGACCGCTTTCTCCGTTCAAGGCTTAGCAGCTGGGGACACCATCGGCGCAGTCACACAGACAAGTACGGGCACACCCAGTGCTGCGCCCATAGGCGACTACCCAATTCATGGAGATCCCTTGGTGGGGGGCACTTTAAAGCTCTCAAACTACACCGTTACTCTGGTAAACGGCACGCTTCACGTCATCTCTAAACCGCAGTAATTGAATGTGTATAAACCCCCATTATTTTTGAATAGGACCCTTTATGAAAAAACCACACCCGACCCTATATTGGGTATCCGTCATTTTAGGAACCTTGTTTTTAAACGCGGCAAACGCTCAAATCCTAACCGGGGGGAGCGATAGCTCGAGCATGACGGTCACAGTAAAAGTAAACCAATCCTGCTCGATTTCGACCTCCAGTGGCCTGAACTTCAGTGTGTACGATCCCGTTGCTGTCAATGCAACCACAGCACTCAACGCCACAGCGCTTGTGTCCGTGGTTTGTACAAAGGGATCCGTGGGCATGACGATAGGGCTTAGCAACGGGGGCCATGCGGTAGGTAACAACCGAAATATGATGGGTACATCGTCCTCATCTTTTCTTGCCTACACAATCAATCAACCGCCGTCTAATGTTGCGGGTACAGCTTGCACTTTTCCTGGAACCATTCCATGGACCAATGTAGTTGGGGTGGGGATGTTGAGCATTGCCACTGCACCTGACACAGTTGCACGGACCTATAGCATTTGCGGCACAGTCGCAGGCGGCCAAGTTGTCCCAGCCGACACATTCACCGACACCATCACTGCAACCATTAACTTCTAAACCATGACGCATACTCAACATACTCCTAAAATTGCACTTAAAGCTGCTCCTAAGACTAATTCTCAAGCGGCCCTTAAATCTGTACTTACTCACTCCTTGAGTGTTCTTGTGTTAACAACCCTATCCACCTGGGCGCAAGCAACCAACTGGAACGTCGAGCCACTCAGAATAGATCTGTCTGCACCTCATAAAACGGCCGTTTTAACGATCACCAATTTCTCCGATCAGCCCACAACCCTACAAATCCAGTACCTGGCCTGGTCTCAGGAAATGGGCCAAGACGTACTGGTCCCAACCCGAGAACTGTTGGTCACCCCCCCGATAGTGACCATCCCTCCTAAAAGCGCTCAAATCGTGCGCATAGCCTTTCGAAAAGCTCCCCACAAATCACAAGAGCTCTCCTACAGAATCAGCTTACAAGAAATCCCCTCCCTCAAACAAGATAAAGAAAAAGGCGTTGAAGTGGCCATGCGAATTGGTATCCCCGTATTCGTTCAACCTGAGGGCGAAAAAGTAGTCTCAAAACTCAGCTGGCGTGCCACAGCGGCGCCTGAGAATACGATTAAACTTGAACTCATCAACGAAGGCGCAGCCCACATCAAAGTAACCGATTTGGTGCTCTCAAGCATAGAGCGGGAAATTAAAATAGCACAAGACAGTGCAACCGTTTATGTCTTACCCGGTCAAACACACACCTGGATGCTAAAGCCCCTCACATCCGCTAAAGTCGAGGAAGAACATCTTCACCTGTTGGCTTACACAGACGCAGTAGATTTGGATACCGTCATCTTTGTGGACAAGCCCTAACTCTCGAATAGGCATTTGGGCAAGCCTTTGCCTTGGGGGGGCTCTGTTTTTAGTCTGCCTACAAAGCGGCGCAGCAGAAAATATTCCTCCTTTTGAGCCTCCAACTAAAAGCAGCGACTCCACCAGGTCTACAACCCCGTACACATCCACTTTGCTCAAAGTCGATATCAATGATCAAAAACTCAACCAAACCGCATTGGTTTTGCAAGACGCCTCGGGCATTTATTACTTTTGGGTTCAAGATTTAATAGGTTGGCGATTCGCAGAGCCCCCTCTTAGTCAGGCCATTATTTTTGAGGGAGAAACCTACTACCCAAGTACCGCCTTGTTAACTCAGTCACTCGTTGTGGATACAAAAAAGGGAACACTCAGCTTGCAATCCAACGCGAATGCGTTCACTTTGACCACTCGCTCAACCGCCTATGCCGTATTACCGCCCCCCACTCGGCTTGAGGCAGGAGGATTTTTTAATTACGATCTCTTTACGTCTAACACCGCAGGTCTCTCCCAACACTCGGGCCTCTTTGAGCTCGGAGTCTTCAACGCTTTTGGAGTCGGCACGAGCAACGTGCTCGCTCGCAACTCAGACCTCTCTAGTGGCCCAGGCACAAACGTCACGCGCCTAGATACCACTTGGACAATTGACATACCCGAGAGACTCGAGAGCGTTCGTCTCGGGGACACGATCACCAGTCCAGGTGCATGGGGACGCTCAGTTCGGTTCGCAGGTGTTCAGTTCGCAACCAACTTTGCCACACGCCCTGGCTTGATCACTTACCCCATCAAAGGGGCAAGGGG
>DAIUEA010000328.1:0-2680 GCA_036845365.1 Limnohabitans sp.
GGTTTACTTTAAACCACTCCCTCGTCATCACAGGAGTGGTTTTTTTTTTGAAAATTAATTTTCTTTTGCTACATTAGCAGTATCAGTTATCTTTATATTTAGTGGCTTGAGAGTCTAAACCTGGAGGAAAAATATGAACGCACAAGAATTATTAACACATTACGATTCTGGAGCGTGCTGGCCTGAGTCACCAAGCCTAGACACAAACTATTTACACTCCGATGCCTATAGCCAAGCGCTAGCTGTTAGATCGCTTCGCGTGGCCCGAGGTGAGATTCCCGTAGGCTATAAAGTAGGCTTTACCAACAAAAGCATTTGGGATCTGTATAAAGTTTACTCCCCCATGTGGGGTACTGTTTGGGATACGACTTTGGTTGCGGGGGGGGAACTAGAGGCGCAGCTCTCGCTTGCTCATATCTGTCAACCTAGGATCGAGCCAGAGATCGTTTTTGGTTTCAAGTCCACACCTAAGTTAGATGCGAGTTTGGACAATTTATATGAGTCAATTGAGTGGATAGCGCCTGGCTTTGAGATTGTCCAGTCACATCGGCCTGGGTGGAAATTCACAGCTGCGGAGACCATTTTAGACAGCGGCTTACACGCTAGACTCGGAATCGGCAAACGGTTTCCTATCAAGAGCGTATCCTCAAGCGCAAAAAATCTAATTGAATCGCTCTCTAACTCGCAGGCTCGATTATTCAAAGAGGGTAAGTGCGTCGAAAGCGGTCCCGGTTCGAATGTTTTAGATAGTCCCTTACAAGCACTTCATTATTTTTTAAAAGAGCTTCGCGCTTGCCCAGGAGCTACGGACATTAAGGCGGGCGATATAGTGACAACGGGGACTTGGACTGATGCTTGGCCAGTTAGCCCGGGGGAGTCATGGGCAGTAGAGTTTAGTTTCGAGAATTTCAAATATAAACTAAATTTTGTAGATTGATGGGTCTACACGGAATGAGTCCACTCTCAGAGTTTCATCTCCCTGAAACTGGGCAATTTAGGTACATCTTTACCGACGTGGACGACACCATCACCACGCATGGTGCTTTGTTGCCGCAAACCTACCAAGCTATTTGTGATTTAAGTGATCTGGGATACAAAATAATTCCCGTCACTGGAGGTCCAGCAGGTTGGTGTGATTGTATTTTAAGGATGTGGCCAGTATGCGCTGTTATCGGCGAGAGTGGTGCTTTTTATATGTTTAAAGATACAAACAATCAGCAAATTCGCACCAGACACCTTACCCCCCAGGCAATGAGACAAAAATACTCATTGGGTATCACCGAACTAAAGCAAGATATATTTAATAGCTTTCCCCACATCAGGCTGGCTAGCGATCAATTTTGCAGGCTCTATGATTTGGCCATTGAGCTTTCCTCACTCACCAGCGAAACTCAACTTAACGAAATTAAAGTATTTTTAGAAAATAGAGGACTCACCATCAAAACCAGTTCCATTCATTTGAACGCTTTTTGGGGTGATTGGGACAAACTCTCGACCACCAAGTTGATGGCGCAAGAGTTATGGAACAAAAAACTGGAAGAAATAAACGATCATTGCCTTTTTATTGGTGACTCCCTAAATGATGAGCCGATGTTTGCATTTTTCAATCACTCTTTTGGCGTCGCCAATGTGGCAGCGCACCTAGGAAAACTCAAACATAAACCCAAATGGGTCACACCTTCTGTAGGGGGAGGTGGGTTCGTTGAGTTTGCAAAAGCTGTTTCAAGAGTTCGCTGATTAGGGAAAGAGCCTCTATTTTTTGGCTCTGCTCAGTTCAAGCTCTACCATCAGTGCTTGATTCTGGTCCTAAATAAGCCATTGGTTCTTTGTTCTTGGCCCTTTGTTCATGGCCCTTTGTTCATGGTTCTTAAATGCGTCCCGCCTAATTCAAGTTTATATTGCGTAGGTTGCGGGTTAGCAATTGAATACATCCCAATTACCCTAAAATGGAAGTTTGATATATTTCCCTGATTGTTTGATCGCTGATTATGCATAAACCTTATTTCTTTTCCCTACCTCCTAGGTATTTCCTTTCAATAGCGTCGCTGTTTTTTGTTTTTTTGCTTCAAGGTTGCAACAAGAGCCCATCTCCCACTAGCCAGCCCCCCACCCCTTTGGTGGGTGTGTTTGAGGTTCGTTCAGAAACAGTTTCAGTTTTCACCGAATTGCCAGGGAGAGTTAGTCCTCTCCAAATAGCGGAGGTTAGACCCCAAATCAACGGGGTCATCCAAAAACGACTCTTCATTGAGGGAGCTGATGTTCAGGCAGGGCAGGTTCTTTACCAAATTGACTCTGCGCTTTACAAAGCCGCTTTGGACAATGCGCTTGCTGTCTTAGCAAAATCTCAGGCAAATCTTGAAGCAATAAAACTGAAGAGTCAAAGATTTCAGGAGCTTGTTAAGATTAATGCTGTCTCAAAGCAAGACTTTGATGATGTTGATGCCTCCTACAAACAAGCACAAGCCGATGTTCAAGCTAGCACGGCCGCTGTGCAAACAGCGACCATAAACCTAAGTTACACGCAAATATCGTCCCCCATCTCGGGGCGTGTAGGCATCTCCACTTTTACGCCTGGCGCTCTTGTAACGGCCAACCAAGCCAATGCGCTCACCACGGTCCAAAAACTTGATCCAATTTATGTGGATGTGATTCAATCAAGCTCAGAGTTGATGCGCATCAA
>DAIUEA010000329.1:0-2676 GCA_036845365.1 Limnohabitans sp.
GGACGACTCAGTCACTCGATTAGCCTTGTTTAACACTCTCTTTTATACAGTCGTTGCAAGTGTCGTTAAATTCCTGCTGGGCCTTTGGTTGGCTATTTTGTTGAACGAAAAGATTCCGTATAAAACTTTTTTCCGCTCCGTCATCCTTCTTCCCTACATCGTACCCACCGCCCTCTCGGCGCTTGCTTTTTGGTGGTTGTATGACGCCCAGTTCTCCATCATCAGCTGGGTGTTAGTAAAGCTGGGCTTCATAGATCATTACATTGACTTTCTAGGCGACCCTTGGAACGCAAGGTTCTCAACCATTGCGGCAAATATTTGGCGCGGCATTCCGTTTGTAGCGATTACGTTGTTGGCGGGCCTTCAAACCATCTCACCCTCTTTGTACGAGGCATGTGCAATTGACGGGGCGAGTGGGTTTCAAAAATTTAGACACATCACACTGCCACTCCTGACACCCATCATTGCTGTGGTGATGACGTTTTCGGTGTTATTCACGTTCACCGATTTCCAGCTCATCTATGTTTTGACTCGGGGTGGGCCTTTGAACAATACGCATTTGATGGCTACCCTCTCCTTTCAAAGAGCCATTGCGGGTGGCGCTCTTGGAGAGGGGGCAGCGATTGCGATTGCGATGGTGCCTTTTTTGCTTGCCGCGATCTTATTTAGTTTCTTTGGTTTACAAAGACGTGCCTGGCAACAAGGAGGTAAAGATTGAGGTGACAGATGTTTTGAAAGAGCTAAACAACCTTTAGATCTATTACATTCATTGCGCTAGTCACATTGCTTACTAACTTTCTTTACTTTCGTTTTTTTTATATCCATTTCATTCCACACTGCCCCCCTGCAGACCAGACACCTAAACTGACCTTTTAAACGAAGTCAACCCTCAAGTCTAAAAACAATCATGTCAGATACTCAAATTGAATCACAAACTGCCAAGCTAAAAGACACCTCACCAGATGACGCTAGCAGCAGCATGGACTATTTGGACTCATTTCAAAAGCGTTTTATCACCACACTTTTACCGCTTGGCATATTTGTATTCGTACTCCTTTTTCCGTTTTTTTGGATGACCATTACGTCCATCAAACCTGACGCTGAGTTACTCGCGCATGACGGTAACCCGTTTTGGGTGGTTCACCCCACATTAGATCATTTCGAGAAACTGCTCTTTCACACGGCATACCCCGAGTGGCTTTGGAACACGGTTGTAATCTCCGTTGTCTCAACCTTTGTCTCTTTGTTGTGCTCTGTTTTTGCGGCCTACGCGATTGAGAGACTTCGCTTTAAAGGGTCCAAACAAGTTGGATTGGCCATCTTTTTAGCTTATCTGGTGCCTCCTTCTATTTTATTTATTCCCTTGTCCACCATCGTTTTTCAGCTCGGACTCTTTGACACGAAATGGGCTTTGATACTGACCTACCCCACCTTTTTAATTCCCTTTTGCACTTGGCTTTTGATGGGCTACTTTAGATCGATTCCCTATGAGTTAGAGGAGTGCGCACTGATGGACGGTGCGACGAGGTTAGAGATATTGATCAAAATTGTCTTGCCTTTGTCCGTACCCGGGCTGATATCGGCTGGAATTTTCGCGTTCACATTGTCTTGGAATGAATTCATCTACGCCCTTACGTTCATCTCCTCCTCAGAGATGAAAACAGTGCCCGTTGGTGTGGTCACCGAGCTCGTGGACGGAGACGTCTACCACTGGGGGTCTCTCATGGCGGGCGCGCTATTTGGCTCTTTGCCTGTTGCGGTACTTTATTCCTTTTTTGTGGAGCAATATGTCTCTGGGATGACTGGCGCGGTCAAAGAATAAATCGGATGGACCCCAAAGAAACCTACAAACCTCCATTTAGTCTGACCCGAGAAACTCTTGAAACTCGCATGAGGACTAGTTTTCTTGATATTTTCACTTTCAAAAACTCTCAGAAAACACTATAAATCTCAAACAAACCTTAGAGTTTTATCTATTTTTTTCTGGGTGCTGAAATGAATGATGATTTCTTTCGTTCTCGCTTTGACTGCTTAGACTGCTTAGACTAATGCGTTCCACCCAGATTGGCCAAGATCTTTTGCTAGAAAGGGAAAATGGGTCGGGGTTTGCTAGATGCGCATCTTATTTCATAAAAATGTAGTTCTATTTTACTATATTAGATTAAATAACCCCTACACTCCCAATACCTCAGTAGGTATCTGATAGATATCTGATGGGTATTTAATAAATATTTATAAGATACCTAATAAGATACCCACACCCAGACAAAAAGGTGCTCAATATGACTCAAAAGCACGGGTTGTGTGGGTCATCGATTGATTGATCGGTTAAGACAAAAATACAAATGGGCTTTTCTCATGCGGCACTTTTTAGGATCAATTCGGATCATTTTTCAAACTCAACACTTGAGCATTTTTTGTAAAAACTTTACCCCTATGAAGTTACCCCTACTTTTGCAAGTTTTGGCCTTGTGTCTTGGCATCGAACTCCTTTGTCCAACTAGTGCCTCAGCTTATGATGAATTGGTAACCAAAGAGGTCTTTGAGATCCAGCAGTACAACACCGTAGGTGGTCAGGTCATAAGAAATGTAAAGGTGGGCTACGAGAGCTATGGCCGCCTAAACGCCGAGGGTGATAATGCGGTATTGATTTGTCATTTCCTTACAGGCACATCC
>DAIUEA010000330.1:0-2674 GCA_036845365.1 Limnohabitans sp.
GCTCAAGAAGTCAGGCCCTCATCAACGCCCAAAACAACCTCGCAATGAATGCAGCCACTGGTTTTGGACAAACTCAACTTCAAGGTCAAACCCAGGACCAAGGCTCCCAAAATATACAACTGATGCAAGCAGCTTTGCTTGCCCAAGCAAACCAAACCTCCGCTTCTTTGCCAAGAGGGCCCAATTCCTTACAAAATTTAGCTCAAAACACCGATCAAAACGTTCTGCGAGGCCAAGTTGCTCAAATCGAGCAAGTTCAGTACAACCCCTCCATTGCGTCTAATTCGTCAATTCAATCCAATGCCTCCAACCAAAGAGCTCAATCCTTGAGAGTGAGTGCCTATTTAAACCAAACTTATTTGCCTTAATTGATTTGCCGTAGTTGATTGGCCGTCATTGAATGGATTGAAACGGCAAAAGAGGGTGAGCCAAGCCAATATGTGGCAAATCAGATCCATAGATTTGAAGTCGCTGCGGCAAAAAACAGTCTAAGTGCTTAAAACAGCAATCTATTTGTGGGTGCACTAGGCGAGCAACCAAGAATCCCATCCCGAAGTGGCAATACCTTGCCGGCTTTGGAGGCGAGGTATGAGTTTGTTAATTTTTAGGTCAAAAATTGCCGCATCGCTGCGTCTTCACTTAATTAAGACCGTCAATAACAGGTGGCATACAAATTGCAATTATCGATCGCAGGTCTTAAAACTTTAGGACCGAATGTCGTGAATATGACAAGTCAAGTTTAAATCTTTTAAGTTCTACTAAAGTTAATTGGAGTGATGATGGATCTTTCATCTGCTTTTGGTGTCAGCGAGCAAGCCCTTCAAGTCAGGAGCCAACGACTTGAGGTTTTGTCGCGCAATATCGCAAATGCCGATACACCTAACTATAAAGCTCAAGACCTAGATTTCAAGGCCATGTTTAAAGAGTCTGAGAAGCAGTATTTAAATGCAACTCATCCAGAGCATTTTGCTGTCATTACAGACGCCCCCGATAACGGCATGCGTTACAGAATTCCCTTTAATAGCTCCTTTGATGGCAACACGGTTGAGATCAGCGTGGAGCAGTCTAACTTTGGTAAGGCAGCGGCTGATTACCAGGCGACGGCGAGTTTTTTATCCAACAACATCAGTGGCATCAGAAAGGCCCTTAAAGGGGAGTAATAAAAAATGAAGTCTTTAGATAGTGTTTTTGGAATTGCCGGTACCGCCTTAAATGCTCAGATGGTGCGTATGAACACGACCGCATCCAACTTAGCCAACGCAACCACTGTGTCCAACACAGAGCAAGATGCATTTAGAGCTAAAAGAACTGTGTTTAAAGCTCTTGTAAAAGAGGAATACACAAACGCTGCAGCGCCTTATCTGGGCGGTGTGAAAGTGGACCACGTCGTAGATGATCCAACTCCGATTCGAAGTTTATATGATCCCGGAAATCCGCTTGCCGACAAGGACGGAAATGTGTTCATGTCCAACGTGAATGAAATGCAAGAGATGGTCGAGATGATGTCAGCGTCGCGCTCTTATCAAAACAACGTAGAGGTCGTCAACACCGCTCGTCAACTCATGATGAGAACCTTAGACATCACCAAATCTTAAAACACCTAATCCCTCTTTTTGAAAGAAATCCATCATGACCGTATCCTCTCAAGCACCTAGCTCACTGCCCGGTTCGCTATCGTCTGCTCTACCCAATGGGATGACAACTGTTGCGCAGTACCAAGCTGCGAAGTCAGCAACACAGATTTCAACTTCTTCTGCTCAGTCAGCGATGGGTCAAAATGATTTTTTGACGCTCTTTACGACGCAGCTAAAAAACCAAGATCCATCACAGCCGATGGACAACTCTGCATTTGTATCTCAACTTGCACAGTTCTCACAACTCACTGCGACTACCAACATGGAGTCAAGCATGAACACATTGGCTAATAACCTTCAAAACGACCAAATGTCCGCAGGTGCAGCCTTAATTGGTAAACAAGTGTTGGTCCCAGGAGGCAACGCCTCTTTGATCAATAGTCAACCCGTTAGCTCATCCGTTACTTTGCCCAACGGTGCTAAAACACTCACGATGATGGTGACAGACAGCTCGGGCAAGATTGTAGACATCGAGGCGTTGGGCCCGCAGACAGCGGGGACTATGACGGCGACTTGGAGCGGTATGAACCAAGACGGTTCACAAGCTCCAGACGGTAACTATAAGTTGGCATTCTCCGCAGTCGATTCGACGGGTGCAACCGTGACCCCGACGTCCAGTACTTACGCACAAGTCCTCAGCATCAGCAATCCCAATGCAGGTACTGCAGCGAGTGCGTGGATGCTTAACTTTGCAGGTGGCAACTCTATGAGTCTTGCCAATGTAAGTTCAATCGCTAATTAAATCAGATAAGAGCAATCAACAGGAGTTTGAAAAATGGCATTTTTTACAGCACTAACCGGTATTCAGGCTGCTAATTCACAATTAGCGGCCACATCCAATAACATTGCCAACGCTGCAACCACTGGTTTTAAGAGATCCACAACCAATTTCGGAGACATTTTTGCATCCTCACCCTTGCAAAAGAGTAGCTCAACAATTGGACAAGGTGTGGCCCTTAAAGGAATTACTCAAGACTTCGGTCAGGGTAATTTAACTTTCTCATCTGACACACTTAATTTGGCGATTTCAGGCTCCGGAT
>DAIUEA010000331.1:0-2670 GCA_036845365.1 Limnohabitans sp.
TTTTTGATCAGTTCCACATACCCGGTGTATTGGCTGTCAATGGTTCCTGCTTGGAGACCTATCCAGAGATTGCTCAAGCTGCGATGGAGCGAAAGTGGGAATTTTTAGGTCACGGCTTTATTCAAAAGAATATGCAAAAAGTGGAGAACGAGCTTGAGGCGATTCAAAAAACAAGCGCCGCCATCAAGAAGTTCTCTGGCAAAGCGCCTAGAGGTTGGTTAGGCCCTGGACTAACCGAGACTTGGGAGACGCCTGATTTGCTGCAAGAAAACGGCTATGACTACGTCTGTGACTGGGTACTTGATGATCAACCCGTTCGCCTTAAAACCCGCTCAGGGAACACGATTATGAACATTCCCTATACACAGGAATGTAATGACGTTGCGATGATGTTGATTCAGCACCATACAGCGCGTGAGTACTATGACCGCGCTATTGATCAGTTCGAACAACTCTACGCTGACTCAAGTGACTCGGCCCGCGTTATGGCCATTGTGATTCACCCTTACATTATGGGTGTACCTCACCGATTGAAATGGTTTAGAAAGATTTTTGAGCGGCTAAGTGCAAAAAAAGATATCGTTTTTTGGACTGGCGAGCAGATCCATGATTGGTACAAGTCTGAAGAAGTACGCTTGGGTCTATGAGGCGGACTGACTTAGGGCCACACAAACTAATAAAACTTACCTCAGACATAGAACACCTGGTACTGCGAACCTGTAATCTTTTGACCCGATGAATCTCACTATCTTTCAATTGCTAAACGGTCTCACTTTTGCGGCGTTACTTTTTATTGTGGCTAGCGGTTTTACTTTAATTTTTGGCTTAATGCGAATCGTTAACCTTGCGCACGGTGCCTTTTATCTTTTAGGTGGCTACTTGGCCTATTGGCTGGCAACTTGGAGCGGCAGTTTTTGGATTGGTATATTGGGTGCAGCCTTTTTGATTGCCTCTGTTGGATGGATTGAGCAAAAGATACTTAGACTTGTCAAAGGCGTTGAACTACACCAAGTACTGCTGTCTCTTGGGTTAGCGCTGATGATTAACGACGCATCGCTCGTTGCATTTGGGGGGGACACTTTGAGCGTCCCAATTCCAGACATTCTCAAAGGACCTATGCCGGTTTTTGGTATGCTCTACCCCAAGTATCGGTTATTTGTCTTTTGCGCCGGTGTTTTTGTATTCATTGCTCTTTGGTTGATTATTCAACGAACCAAGCTTGGAGCCTTAATCAGGGCGGGGGTGGACGATGCAGAGACCATCGAAGCCCTTGGAATAGATATTAAAAAAATATTTATCTTTACCTTCATGTTGGGAATGGCCCTGGCCGGCATCGCTGGGGCTTTAGGAGGTGCTTTTTTAACACTTTACCCAACTGCAGACTCGGAGATCTTGGTTTATAGTTTGGCTGTTGTCATCATTGGCGGGCGTGGGTCTTTGGTGGGTGCAGCTATAGGCAGCTTTGCAGTCGCGATGCTAGCTACTTTTGGACAGGTCTGGTTTCCAGAATTGTCTTATTTTGTCATTTTTGGACCTATGGCATTGTTGCTTGCGTTTAAGCCAACTGGCTTATATGGGAAAGCTTAAAAAACACATCTAACAGTATGAAGAAAGTGCCACTGACCCTTACCTTTAGCGGTGTTTTGCTGGTGTTGGCGCTCGCCCCCACTGTCTTGGATAGCTATTATTTAGGTCTTTTAACCCTGATTTTGGTCTATTCGCTTTTAGCAATGTCAGTTGATGTCATGGCTGGTTTTGCGGGAAGAACGCCGCTGTGTCATGGGGCCCTCTTTGGATGCGGTGCCTACGCAGTTATGTACTACGTGGCCACCTTGGGTGGAAGTCCAATCTGGGGAATCGCTTTTGCTCTAGGTTTAGTGCTACTGGTGTCTTTAGTCTTTGCACTCCTCGCGGTGCGCACCAGCGGTGTCTATTTCCTCCTTCTTACGCTTGCTCTAGGTATGATTATTTGGGGAGTTTGTTTGCGCTGGACCTCTGTGAGCGGAGGAGAAAACGGACTACGAGGTTCCATTCGCCCAAATTGGCTTTTGGATCCTATGAGGTTTTATTACTTCGTATTCTTGTGTTCAACTTTTTTGAGCTACGCTCTATACCGTTTTGTAAGCTCTCCTTTTGGACTTACTCTTAAGGGCATACGTGAGAGCGAGAGCAGAATGCAAAGTTTGGGTTATAACACCACACTACATTTGACTATCGGATTTTGTTGTTCCGGTTTATTTGCTGGAACGGCAGGTATTATGTATGCGTTCTTAAATAGTTTTGTAAGTCCATCCTCTGTTGCGTTAACCCAGTCAGTTAAGGGGCTTTTAATGGCCATCATAGGAGGAGTTGGGACTCTTTTCGGAGGAGTTGCGGGGGCCGCCATTATCATAGTTTTAGAGAACTTAGTCAGCTCAATGACTGAGCGTTGGTCCATGGTTTTGGGCGGGTTATTTGTTTTTACGATGATTTTTGCGCCAAGTGGATTGCTCGGAAAATTTAGACAAAAGTAAATTAAAGAAAATTAAACAAAGCTGAGCACTGCCAAAGCAGGTCCAGACAGACTGAATTATTGATTGTGAGCAAATTTTTTCTTAAAGGGGAATTTAAATGAAACGTAGACAACTCATAAGTGCTGGGGCATCCTTGACAGGTTTGGCCGCTCTAGGT
>DAIUEA010000332.1:0-2666 GCA_036845365.1 Limnohabitans sp.
CTAATTTATTGGATTTGAGTATGGGATTCATTGCGTGGCCTGCCGTGGAAGTTTTGTATCTCTTTTTCTCACATTTTCCGCTCCCCGAGTTCTTAAACGAGGGCGAACCTATAATTGGAACATATTTAGAGAAAAAAACACCTTTTAGGGTGTGAAATTTTATGAAACTTCAGCCCGATCAGATTCAAAATCAAGCCGTCACCGGGTACGGAGTGGGCTGGATTGCCCTAAACGGCGAAAAATTCACCCATAGTTTAATTATTTCCTCCTCTGGTCTAAGGCAAAAATGGCCTTTTTCTAACCCTAAAGCGCTAGGGGAATTGGCATTTTCGGGGCTACAAGATTTGGAAATTGAACTCCTCATATACGGCAGTGGGGACGCCATAGTCTTTGCCCCAGCTGAGTGGTTGCGCCAGCTAACTTCCAAGGGAATTGGGGTCGAGACGATGGACACCAAAGCGGCCTGCAGGACTTACAACATTCTCGCCGGCGAGGGCAGAAAAGTAGCTGCTGCGCTGCTAATTGAGGAGAGCTCCTAGGGTTAGGGTCTTGAAGTTTAATTTCGAGTTAAAATATAAGGTTGTTGCAGTTTCTATTTGATTCTGTTTATTTTATTGATAGCTGACCGGACTGATGAATTATGGCGATCGTTCTCAACAAACCCATACCTGAATTTGAAGCGATGGCTACAGGCGGAGTGAAAGTTACTAATCATTCTCACACTGGTAAGACCTTAGTTCTTTACTTCTACCCCAAGGACAACACTCCCGGCTGTACCACCGAGGCGATGCAATTTAGGGATAAATACAAAGACTTTGCAAAAGCTGGAGCAGTGGTTTTTGGCGTATCAAGAGACAACATGAAGTCCCACGACAGTTTCAAAGAGCAGTTGGAGCTGCCATTTGAGCTCATCGCCGATACGGAAGAGAAAATGTGCCACATGTTTGGTGTGGTCAAAAATAAGATTATGTACGGCAAAAAAGTGAAGGGCATTGAGCGAAGCACATTTTTGATCGGTGCAGATGGACTCCTCAAAGAGGAGTGGCGCGGTCTTAAAGTGCTTGGGCACGTAGACGAGGTGCTGAAAGCGGTCAAGGCTCTTAAGAAATCCGCTGCTGCTGCTTAAGCTTTTTTTAAGCAAAAACAAAATCAAAAACAAAAACAACTGCACTGAAACCTGAACAGGTGCACTGACAATTCGCATACCAGCCGCGCAACACAAAAGCTCAGGTCTTTTTCAGGCTGAGTTGTGACGAAAATGTGAAATACAAAAGCTAAATTTCCCATTTTTCTAAAATTACTTCGCTTTTCCTTGTTTTTGTTCGGTTATGATCTAGACCGATATGTTTATAAAAGCAATCCGACGTATTTTTAATCAAGCCGCAGAGGTCCCATTCCTGTGCGGCTTTTTTGTTGCTGTCGATCATTCCTTATCCATCAAACTTAAACACATAACCACCTATGCCTTTACCACCTGCCCCAACCAAGCGCGCGTCCACTCTTTCCAAGGAGAGCTATGACTCAACCGTGATTGTGAGCAATTCACGTAAAGATGTGCATGAGGAGTCTCATTCCTCACACCCCATTTCGAATGTAGAGGATGATTTTGCGATGGCAGGCGGGGGCAATACCCAAGATGACGGCGATCTACTCAGTGTCGACCACACTGAGAGTATCCATGTGCTGCAAAGTGCGTCGCGCAGTTCCTCTGTCACTAAAAAACCCGTTGCAACAGAGAAAAAGAAAGTCAAGAAGAAGATCACGGGGCCAAGTAAGCTCTTTGTCTTGGACACCAACGTGCTCTTGCACGATCCGATGTGTTTATTCCGCTTTGAAGAGCATGACGTCTTCTTGCGCATGAACGTGCTCGAAGAATTCGATGGCCATAAAAAGGGGATGACCGAGGTTGCGCGCAATGCCAGACAAACTTCGCGCACGCTTGATGCTTTGGCAGGCACCCATAACGCAGACATCACAGCCGGTCTCAAGCTTGATGCAACTGGGCATATTGAGGTAACGGGCAAGTTGATGTTCCAAACTCAGCCCCTCAATTACAAATTACCGGATAGTTTGCCCCAAGGCAAGGCGGACAACCAAATACTGGGTGTAGTAGGTGCGCTTGTTGAGAAGTTAGCCCCAAGAGAAGTTGTGCTCGTCTCTAAGGACATCAACATGCGCGTTAAAGCACGCGCTTTGGGCTTGGCAGCGGAGGACTACGAGAACGACAAAACGTTAGAAGACGGGGACCTTCTTTATTCAGGCTCACTTGCTTTGCCTCATGATTTTTGGCTCAAACAGGATAAAACCATAGAGAGTTGGCAAAGTGGGAGTCACACCTTTTACAGATTTTCTGGTCCCATCGTTGCAGATCTGCATATCAATCAGTTTGTCTATTTAGAGGTCCCCGGAGAGCCTAATTTTTATGCTCGAGTCACTGAGATCAGGGGCAAGACGGCGGTATTTAAAACACTGAAAGATTTCCATCACGTTAAGAATTCGGTCTGGGGCGTAACCGCTCGAAACCGAGAGCAAAACTTTGCCATCAATTTGCTCACCGATCCCGATATTGACTTTGTCACTCTCACCGGCACAGCAGGCACGGGCAAGACATTGATGGCGTTGGCAGCGGGACTGACTCAGGTCCTCGATGACCGCAGGTATACAGT
>DAIUEA010000333.1:0-2647 GCA_036845365.1 Limnohabitans sp.
TTTCAAAAACTGGGCGGAAGAATTCCAAGGGGTTTGTTGCTTGTTGGGCCTCCCGGAACAGGAAAGACTTTACTTGCTAAGGGGATTGCCGGCGAAGCAAAAGTTCCTTTTTTCAGTATTTCTGGTTCAGATTTCGTAGAAATGTTCGTGGGTGTGGGCGCCGCCCGTGTTCGGGACATGTTTGAGAATGCCAAGAAAAATGCCCCTTGTATCATCTTTATCGATGAAATTGATGCTGTTGGACGCCAACGCGGCGCAGGGCTTGGCGGGGGCAACGATGAGCGTGAGCAAACCCTCAACCAAATGTTGGTTGAGATGGACGGTTTTGAAACCAATCTAGGCGTTATCGTCGTAGCTGCAACAAATCGGCCCGATATATTGGACTCCGCTTTATTAAGGCCTGGACGATTCGATCGTCAAGTCTACGTTCAATTACCTGACATCCGTGGACGCGAGCAAATTTTGAATGTCCACATGCGCAAAGTACCCATTGGTCAAGACGTGAACGCTTCCGTAATCGCCCGCGGAACACCTGGGATGAGTGGTGCAGATTTGGCTAATCTTTGTAATGAAGCTGCTTTGATGGCGGCGCGTCGCAACGCTCGTGTAGTTGAGATGCAAGATTTTGAGAAAGCCAAAGACAAAATCTTAATGGGCCCGGAGAGAAAGAGCATGGTCATGCCTGAAGAGGAGCGTGTCAACACGGCCTACCATGAGTCAGGACATGCGTTGATCGGGCGTCTGTTACCCAAATGCGATCCCATTCATAAAGTCACCATTATTCCTCGTGGTCGTGCCTTGGGCGTCACGATGAGCTTGCCTGAAAAAGACCGTTACAGTTACGACCGAGAATACATGCTCAATCAAATCAGCATGCTGTTTGGGGGACGCATTGCTGAGGAAGTCTTCATGAACCAGATGACGACTGGGGCGTCCAACGACTTTGAGCGGGCCACGCAAATTGCACGAGATATGGTCATGCGCTACGGAATGTCACAAGCTCTTGGGCCCATGGTTTACGCTGAAAATGAGGGCGAAGTCTTTTTAGGAAGATCCGTAACTAAGACCACCCACATGAGCGAGTCAACCATGAAAAAAGTAGACGATGAAGTCCGCTCCATCATCGATACCCAGTACAACTCGGCCAGGCGCTTGATTGAGGAAAATCAAGACAAAATGCACGCAATGGCTCACGCGCTTCTTGAGTGGGAAACAATTGATATCGAACAATTGGACGATATCATGGCAGGACGTGCACCTCGTCCTCCAAAGGACTGGTCACCTCGCATCCCACCCTCAGGAGACGGTAGCGGAGGAAGCGGTCAATCCGTGCCAGTGGCGCCAGCGCACAATGCTGCTTAAGGACTTAGGGACTTGAGGAGTAACCTGTTTAAGAACATACTTGTTATTGCGACCAGATGTTTGTTTGCTACCGAATGATGAGTTATTTTTAGACTATCTATATGGGTGAAATTAATAAACTCTCGGGGCTTAGGCCCCTTGATTTTTTTTGGACTACCTCCCGCTTTGATATCTCCCTTCAAACGCCTCTTTTGATGGGTATCGTAAACGTCACTCCAGACTCTTTCTCAGATCAAGGGAAATACTTAAATAGCGAGCTTGCTATTGGGCATGCTGCTAAGCTTTTGAAAGAGGGGGCTGATATTTTAGACATTGGCGGCGAGTCCTCTCGCCCAGGGGCAAACCCAATTGATGCCCATGAAGAGTGGCAAAGAATCGGTCCAGTCCTGAATGAATTGGTTCGCTGGGGGGTCCCACTGTCCCTTGATTCTTATCGATTGGAAACCCAGCTTAGAGCTCTGGATAAGGGTGTTGACATCATCAATGATATCTGGGCTTTGCAACAGAGCGGGGCAGTTGAGAGTTTACTTAAGTACAGATGCGGGGTTTGTTTGATGCATATGAACGGTGAGCCCCTCACAATGCAACGCTCCCCCTTTAAAGGCACAGCATCTGAGGGATTTGCGCATGTGAAGCAGTTTTTGGCTCAAAGAGCGAATTCACTTCGGGATGCGGGTTTCGCCAAAGAAAGAATAGTTCTGGATCCTGGGATTGGTTTTGGTAAAACAGTGCCTCAAAATTTGTTTCTCTTAAAGAATCAAGCTGAGCTCATGGAACTGGGTTATCCAATGCTTATTGGTTGGTCGCGTAAATCCACATTAGGCGAGTTGACTAAGTGCTCTGTGCAGGAACGCTTGACCCCTAGTATTGCCGCACTGGTTATGGCTTTAGACAGAGGTGCAAATATCATAAGAGTACACGACGTTAAAGAAAGCGTTCAAGCCCTAAAGGTTTGGAGCGCAGTGCAGGGTAGTTGAACGCTTTAAAGAGTTTTTCTAAGTATGAGAAAATGGACTGCTTTGGGTTTCCTGCGATTTAATAAATAAAATGACAAGACAATATTTTGGTACTGACGGCATTCGAGGCACTGTGGGTGAAGAGCCAATCACGCCTGATTTTGTTTTAAAGTTGGCACACTCAGTTGGCCATGTCTTAAAGCAAACGGAGCAACGTCCCACAGTCTTAATCGGAAAAGATACTCGCATTTCAGGCTACATGCTGGAGTCAGCCCTTGAGTCGGGGTTTAATTCGGCTGGCGTGGATGTTATTTTGCTCGGGCCTTTGT
>DAIUEA010000334.1:0-2643 GCA_036845365.1 Limnohabitans sp.
TGACTGCGTAAGCCCCCATGCCATCGCTGTGGCAGTACCGATAATAAATAAAATTGCACCGGATAAAGAAGCTGTCTCAGTAAGCATGGGTATGATGCGCGACCAACTCCACTGCTTGTAAATCAATATGCCTGCCAAAGCGCAGTACACAATACCAATTGTTGAGACCTCTGTTGCAGTTGCAATGCCTTGAACAACCGCAAAACGGATAACGAACGGCAAGATAAGTGCGGGTAGCGCAAAAGTTAATGATTTAAGCACTTTTGAAGCGCTCGCTCTTGGAAGCACTTGAGTGGTATCAAAGCGGGAACGCCACGCAACAACCACAGCCAGTAATAAGGCGAGTACCAAGGCCGGCAAAAGCCCCCCTGTAAACAATCCCGCAATTGAGACCCCCGTCACGGAGCCAATGGTGATCAGAACTAGACTTGGCGGGACCGTCTCAGTTTGAGCACCCGTTGCAGCTAAAAGGGCAACAAGCTCGCCGTCATCTGCTCCCCTTTTTTTCATCTCCGGAAAAAGAGCCGGCGTTACAGCCGCCATATCCGCAGCTTTAGAGCCCGAGATCCCAGACACCAAATACATCGCGCCTATCAAAACATAAGAAAGACCACCCTTTATGTGTCCTAAAAGACTCTCCAAAAAAGCAACCATGGAGCGGGCCATCCCGCTCATCTCCATCAGTAGACCCAAAAAAACAAACAACGGAACAGCAAGCAAGATTTGGTGTGACATCCCCTCATTCATTCTTCCAACTATGACGCTGATAGGCGTTGAGGTGCTAAATCCTAAATAACCAAGCACGCCCAAACCAAATGAAAATCCAATCGGAACACCCGCAAACACGGCGCTTAAAACGACGATTACGAAAAAAATCAATAAGTTCCAAGCCCCTATGCCCTCAAAAAATTGCCGTGCACTGTAAAACAAAAACACTGTGGCGATACTAAAGAGCACCGCTTGCGCGGATTGAGCAATCTTAGGCAACTGAAAAAGTCTAAAGATCGAATAAAGTGCCATAAGTCCAATCCCAACTGGCAACGCCGCCTCTCTCCAAAGGCCAGAGACCTCAAGAGAGGGTGTTGTGACGATAGCCTCGTCAAGCGCGTGCTGGTACGAGGGTAAGAACAGAACTCCCAAAAATACCAGACCGGCACAGTACTGCAAAGCCTCAAAAAAAGCTGCCGCCTTAGGGTTCACGTTCGTTATAAATGCCGTCATCCTCATATGTTCAGAGCGTTGGACTGCAATCACAGAGCCGAGCATGGCTGACCATAAAAATACGATTGAAGCCAGCTCATCTGACCAAGTCAGCGGTTGTTTGAAAATAAAGCGAGAGATCACTCCCGCCAGCAAAATACAAATATCTGCTAAAACAAGCGCAGAGGCAAAATATTCAACCACAGATGCGATGAGGCTCTCTGCCTTATGGAAATACTTAATCATGTGAAGATCGCATTTATTTTTATAATGTAGTACGTGCGTTGATTTTATGCCCACAAAACCGCGATGTTAGTATGGACTTGCCCTAATATTGTCCTGGAATAAAAACTAGCAGCGTCTCAGTAAGTATTAAAAAAATCTAAAGAAATGGATTTGCACTTTAAATCAACACACAAGCGAAATAGTAACTGCCATCGATTACCTCTTAAATGACCTATAAACACTTAAAGAATGTCCGGGCGGTTGTAGCCCAGTAAAGCCGAAACAAGTTTATGCCAACTTGCGCTGGACGCCGCTCGCTCAATTGAATCCTTTGGAGAATGTTCCTAGTGACTAAAAACAGTGACTGTTGACTCAAGTGAATGTGGACACCTTTTTGAGAAAGTCTTCGGGGGAGCTGAGGTTTACTCGCATTGATGCATCAAATCACGATAGAAATTTTCATGTGGGCCACATTTTAAAAGCTTAATACAAACTTGACCCACGATTCGATAAGCTAATCAAACGTGTTGTTGGGAGAGTCCAAATTTATAGACATACACCCCAAGCAAATTTCCTGCTTTTTCTTCACAGATGACTGATTTTTGATCCGCAATTAAGATCTCACGAATTAAAGAAAAAGGCTGGTCTAGATTTATTTGATTTTTACCAATCTTTGACCCATACTCAATGTGCTTAAGCGCTTGGCGATGCACAATACTTCCATAGGCTTTGGTTTGCTAAACTAAGTACCGGTAATTTAACGTGTACAGACAAGATAACTCACCGCTTTGAGGTTTCGTCATAGCACTACAAGCTCACTTTTGGAACCTATATTAAGATCCCACTTGGCTACTCTTCGCAGACAATCACGGCTTTTTAGCTTGTTTCTTAAATGGATAGCTTTCAGCAGAGTCTGGTTTTAAACTTCGAACCAGGGACGTCCTCTATTTGAGGTACCTAAGCTCGTATGGAGTGTGCATTTAATGAGACTACAAGAAGCAACTGTTGTATCCTAGGTTTTCAAAATAAAGAATTTTTTTGCAAACCGTTTGGCACTTGGTTGCTCCTAAATGTTTTTTTAGAAGCAAGAGTTACTTTAACTACCGCTCAAAAAAATTCTTTATCAGTCTGGTTCGATATCCCGATTGGCATCATTCTTGATGAAATCATCAGCATGAATTTCAAAAACAGAAGGCGAAATTTTATTTAGATTTAATT
>DAIUEA010000335.1:0-2637 GCA_036845365.1 Limnohabitans sp.
AAACTTTGTTTAACTGGCTAGGTCAAGACTTAACCGGGTGGAGTTGCGCAGACCTCTTTGCGGGCACAGGGGTGCTCGGTTTCGAGGCTGCCTCTAGGGGCGCATTAAAGGTATGGGTGTTCGAGCTAAGCCCGCCTTTGATAGAGCCCCTTGAGCGGCTCAAAATTAAATTGAAGGCGCAGGCCGTACAAATTAAAAGAGGCGAGGGCGTCTCTTTACTCAAGTCATTGCCAGCGGGGAGCCTGGATTTGATTTTCATTGATCCACCCTTTGATGCGACTGCGCTTTACAGCGCCTCCCTCAGCGCTGCTTATGAGCGTTTGAACCACGCGGGAGTGGTCTACCTTGAGAGCCCAAAACAGTGGGTCAATGAGACTGTTGAGCCTTATGGTTTTGCGGTCGATAAGCACATGAAAGCCGGTGCAGTACACGCCCATTTATTGCATAAATTAATCCCTTCCTAGCGCAGACCCGTGCGCAACTCAGGGCCACATCCATCAGGTATGGCTTCATGCCTATAATCACTGCGCAATCCCATATCAATTTCGGAGTCATCCAATGTCCAACGTTATCGCTCTTTATCCAGGTACATTTGACCCCCTGACGCTTGGACATGAGGATATTGTTCGCCGCTCTTCGAAATTGGTGGACACACTGATTGTCTCGGTTGCAGTTGCGCATCATAAGAAAACTCTTTTCTCCTTACAAGAGAGAATGGACATGACGCGTGAAGCCCTTAAAGATTGTCCTAATGTGAGGATTGAGTCTTTTACTGGATTGGTCAGTGAATTTGCAATCTCTAGAGGCGTCTCAGTCATGATTAGAGGCGTAAGGTCGATGACGGACTTTGATTATGAGTTTCAATTGGCTGGGATGAACCACCGACTTGCACCAAGCGTGGATACGGTATTTTTGAATACTTCAGATGTGTATCAGTGCATTTCAAGTACCTTGGTGCGTGAGATTGCCATCCTAGGCGGTGATGTTGCTCAGTTTGTCTCCAAGCATATTCACGAGCAAATACTTGCTAAATTAAAAGTAAATTCAAAAACCAGCTAACCAAATTACCTTAACTAAAATCTCCCTATGGCCCTAATGATTACAGATGAATGCATTAATTGCGACGTTTGCGAGCCTGAGTGTCCCAATGAAGCTATTTATTTGGGGGTGCAAATTTACGAAATTGATCCCCTTAAATGCACCCAGTGCGTAGGTCACTATGACGTGCCTCAGTGCGTTGAGGTGTGCCCTGTGGACTGTATCCCGCTCAATCCCGCATTTGTGGAGAGCGAAGAGAGTTTGTGGCAAAAATACAGAGCCTTGACTGCCCAAACGAAAACGACGAGCGGTGAATTAGACGCGGATCATTCCTGATTGTTTTTAGGCTCGGCAAGAATGGGCCTGGGCGGCTCACTTGGTATAAGAGGGTTCGCAGGCTTAGGAGGCTTAGGAGGCTTAGGTCTAGGCGGCTTACTTGTGTGAATTTGTTGGGTTGCGCGTTCTGAGTCACCTGCCATTAATAAGGGATAAGCTTTTAGTGTTCTCTCAATGCACTGGTCAATTAAGATAGTTTGATCGGTGGTTGGTTTTTGTAAAACCCACTTCAGTACTTCTGATTTAACCCCGGGGTGTCCTATTCCCAGTCTGAGTCTCCAGTAAGCATCGCTACCTAACTTATCGTGAATATCTCTCAATCCGTTGTGGCCTGCGTGAGAGCCGCCAAATCTGAGTTTTGCCTCACCAGGTGGGATATCTAACTCATCGTGTGCGATCAATATCTCTTGGGGTGTTATTTTGTAGAACCTTGCTAATGCACCCACAGACTGGCCTGATAGGTTCATAAATGTTTGAGGCTTTAAAAGCCAGAAACTCTCACCTTCAAAGACATCTCTAGCGCTGTAAGCGTTGAATTGTTTCTCATTCTTAAAGCTTAGGCCCAACTCTTTCGCCAAGGCGTCAACCCACCAAAAGCCCGCATTGTGTCGCGTACTTGCATATTCTGGTCCTGGGTTGCCGAGTCCAACAAATAGTTTTATCATGGGTTAATTGCAAAGTGAATAAGACTAAAAGTAAAGCCTACCCCACAAGTGCAGGGTAGGCTTATATTTTTAATTACACGGGTTGGATAGAGAATTCTTAGCCAGGGGATAAGAAAAATCTCAATCTAAATCAGTATGATTATTTCTTTGCCTCAGCAGCAGGTGCCGCTCCAGGTTTACCGGCCTCTGCTTTGCCAGCCTCGACCTTCTCAGCAGCCTGAGCTACTACGGAGACGATAACAGGGTCAATTTTGCCGCGTGTCACTGCAGTGACACCTTTGGGTAAAGTCAGATTGCTGAGGTGCAGTGAGACACCCTTTTTGAGTTCGCTCAGATCTACAGCAATAAACTCAGGCAAGTCTGCTGGTAAGCAGCTAATCTCAAGCTCATTGATGACGTGGTTGATTAAGCATTCATCAATTTTGACGGCCGGGGAGTTCTCAACTCCAGAGAAGTGCAAAGGCACCTTCATGTGTAGTTTTGTGTTGGCATCAACGCGCTGAAAGTCGACGTGCAGCACAGACGGCTTGAAGGGGTGGTACTGAACGTTTCTAAGCAGCACTTTAGATTCAGCTCCGTTAACCTCCATCTCTAAAAT
>DAIUEA010000336.1:0-2632 GCA_036845365.1 Limnohabitans sp.
GTTATTGAGTGCGATTACACGCCCTTATCGGCGGTTGATATTTTTGTGAAAGATCTAGGCCTGGTGCTTGATATGGCAAGATCTTCAAAATTTCCCTTGCCCTTATCAAGCACGGCGCATCAAATGTTCATGCAAGCCTCAAGCGCAGGGTTTGCGAAGGAGGACGATAGCGCCGTTATCAAAATATTCCCAGGGATTGACCTACCCCAAAAGAAGTCTGAGACTACCCCTGCTCCCAAGTCTGGTCATAACGCCGATCCCAAAGCTGATCCCAAGGCCGATTCCAAATCTTAACGGTAACTTCAATGGCAAAAATTCTCTTAGGTTGCATTGCTGACGACTTTACCGGAGCAACTGATTTGGCGAACAATTTGGTTCGCTCGGGGCTGCGTACGGTTTAAACTGTGGGTGTACCTAAAGACCCCTTAACGGGCGCCTTAAACGGCGAAGTGGACGCAGTGGTTGTGGCCCTGAAGTCAAGAACTATCGCACCCAGCCTCGCCGTGGATCAGTCCCTTCAGGCCCTAGAGTGGTTAAAGTCCCTTGGAGCACAACAAATTTACTTCAAGTACTGCTCTACTTTTGACAGCACAAAAGAGGGCAATATTGGCCCTGTCACTCAGGCACTGATGAAGGCCTTGGCGACTGACTTTACGGTTGTGACACCCGCATTCCCCGATAATGGAAGAACGATTTTTAAGGGTCACCTTTTTGTGGGAGACGTGTTGCTTGCGGACTCCTCTATGCGGACCCATCCGCTGACCCCTATGACTGACTCTAATTTGGTGCGACTCATGCAGTCGCAATTTGAGGGGGAAGTTGCTCTCATAGACTACAAAGTAGTTGCGCAGGGAGACGCTGCAGTCAAGCAGGCAATGGCTTTACTGCGCTCCCAAGGGGTCAAAGCGGCTGTGGTTGATGCGTTATCAAATGAGGACTTAATGGTCTTGGGGCGTGCGGTGAAAGGTATGCCTTTGGTAAGCGCAGGGTCTGGGCTTGCTATTGGATTGGCTCAAAACTTTGCGCTTGCTCCCCAAAGCTCTCCCGCAAACCTACCCAAGCCCAGGGGCTTTAAAGCCGTTTTGTCTGGGAGCTGCTCAGAGATGACCCTTAAACAAGTCCAGCACTTTAAGGGGCTTGGTTTACCGAGTTTTCAACTCGACCCCATCAAGCTATCCCGAAGCCCGTCCTATACTCAGACGGTGCTTGAATGGGCTAAAGAACAATTTATCCAAACGGCTGGACCCCTATTGATTTATTCATCCTCCCCGCCCGACGAGGTAAGGTCTGTCCAAAAAACGCTCTCAATACACACTGCGGGTGAAATGATTGAAAATGCAATGGCTGATATTGCAAAAGGTCTCCTTGAGATTGGGGTTGGACAGCTTTTAGTGGCGGGCGGGGAGACTTCAGGTAAATGTGTGCAGGCCTTAAAAATCTCATCTCTGCAGATAGGCCCACAAATTGATCCAGGCGTACCCTGGTGTTACGCTTTAGGAGGTGCGTCTGATGTGGGAGGCAGTCAACCCAGTTTAAACCAAGGTCAATCCGTGGATCCTTCGGGTATTTATAAAGAGATTCGCACAGGAATTCATCCAGGAATTCACATGGCACTTAAGTCTGGAAACTTTGGTCGAGAAGACTTCTTCAGTTTTGCCTGGACTAGACTGGCTGACTAATTAAAAGTTACAAGGTGAGCGTCATGACAGAAGACAAGGCAAGACAAGAGATGTGCCGCATCGGTAAAAGCTTATTCGATAGGGGCTATGTTCATTCAAGCGCGGGTAATATAAGCATTAAATTAGAGGATGGTTTTTTGATCACTCCAACTGATGCAGTCATGGGATTTTTAGAACCCGACAAAATCAGCAAAGTTGATCTCGCAGGCATACATGTCAGTGGAGACACTCCGAGCAAGACCCTGGGCCTGCACCGCAGCGTGTACGCTGGGACTCGCACAATTCAGCCCCAAACATCTTGTATTATTCACACCCACAGCACCTACTGCGTGGCGCTTACACTAAATAAGGACACACTTGAACAGGAGCTTTTAGAGCCCATAACGCCCTACCAAGTCATGAAAGTGGGCCACGTACCAGTGATTCCATACAAACGACCAGGTGACCCAGGAGTTGCTGAGTTGGTTCAAAAGTCAATTGATAGCTACTCCCAAAGAGGTGCTGCAGTTCGGTGCGTGATGTTAAGCGCTTTAGGGCCAGTGGTCTGGCACGATTCCCCCTCCAAGGCAATGGCCACACTTGAGGAGTTGGAGGAATCAGCAAAACTTGCGTTTTTGCTGGGGCGCAGCCGCAGGCCGCTCCTGCCCAAAGAGATACAAGAGTTAAGAGTAGCTTTCAATTGCCCTTGGACACTTGAATAAGAGATCATAAATAAGAGATCATAAGATGCCTAAATTTGCTGCTAATCTATCGATGATGTATGTTGAGGTTCCGTTTTTAGATCGGTTTGAGCTTGCTGCTCGCGACGGGTTTAAAGCTGTGGAGTATTTGTTCCCCTATGCCTGGCCTGCAAAAGAATTGGCGTCCCGCTTAAAAGCCAATGGACTTGAGCAAGTCTTGATGAATGCTCCCCCTGGAGGGGTGGACACCCCAAGCATCGAGCAAGCTTGGAG
>DAIUEA010000337.1:0-2631 GCA_036845365.1 Limnohabitans sp.
TGCGCAGCACCTTTGGTATCCACAACGCGGTAAACGGGCAAGCGAAGACGTCTGCCCTGAAGCCACTCTTGGAGTTCGGTTTTTGGATCCTTTGATGCGGCGGACATGGTGGGCGTGATGTTGACTTGCTCGTAGAGTCTAAACACAAGCGCCTGAGCAACGGAGTAATCCGCATCCAAGAATACCGCCCCTACAACAGCCTCCAACGCGTCGGCAAGTATTGAGGGTCTGCTTTGCCCCCCCGACTTGATCTCGCCCTCGCCTAGTTTAATCAACGACCCCAGGCCCAATTTAAGTGCGAGTTGGTGCAGCGTTTCTTGTTTGACTAAATTGGCACGCACTCTGGACAGGTCCCCTTCAGGCAAGTTTGACAATTCTTTAAAAAGCAATTGAGAAACCGCTAAGTTCAAGACCGAGTCCCCAAGGAACTCGAGTCTCTCGTTGTGATTGGATCCGTAACTTCGGTGGGTAAGCGCTTGGACAATTAGCGCTGGTTGTTTGAATGTGTGCTCAAGACGCTGCTCCAAGACAGCATAAAACTGTACTTGAGGCTTTATTTGCATTATTTGATGCTACCAATTCGCTTGAGGCTACCAAAGTTCATCCAAACAAATATAGCCTTACCCACTATGTTTTCATCTGGCACAAAGCCCCAGTACCTTGAGTCGAGTGAGTTGTCTCTGTTATCCCCCATCATAAAGTAGTGCCCCTGGGGTACTTTGCAGATAAATCCCTCAACACTATATGTGCAGAGCTCTCTGTATTTAAAATTATCAGCACCCGCCACAAAAGCAGGACGCTCGTCCTCATTTAAAAGGGGATGATTTTTACGGTCTGCGCTGATACTCTGATCATATCCAGCAGGTAAATCCTCAGTAAATTGTTTTATGTAACGTAGGCTGTCTTCTTCAAAAAAATCTGGCAACGCTTTTTTCTCAACCGCTACACCATTGATCGTCAGTTGCTTGTTCAAGTAAGCGACCTCATCACCGGGGACCCCAATCACTCTTTTGATGTAGTCCAAACTAGGTTTGGGTGGGAACCTAAAGACCATCACGTCTCCCCGCTCAACGGGTGTTCCCTGGGTAACCTTTACATTTACGACAGGCAAACGCACACCGTAATGAAACTTATTGACCAGTATGAGGTCTCCAACCAGTAGGGTCGGGATCATCGAGCCGGATGGGATCTTGAAGGGTTCGAATAAAAAAGATCTCAGCAAAAAAACGACCACAATAACCGGGAACAATCCTGCAGTCCAGTCTAGCCACCAAGGTTGACGAGCTGTGTCTTCAAGTTTAAGAGAGATGTCATTTTCTTGAGGCGTAATGCCCAAAGCTCTAAGCTGTGTGTCCCTTGCAAGAGTTTGGTCTTGCAGGGATTGGACACCTTTGATCCTTTGGGGTAGGAAATAAAATCGTTCAGCTAGCCAGTAAATGCCAGTGACGACACTGGCCACAAACAACAGCAAAGCGAAGTTCCCCTCAATGTAGCCCACATACCAAAATCCTATGTAGCTGGCAAACGCCCCCAAAACTACGGCCGTAATAACTGGCATCATCATCAATCCTCAACTTGCAAAATAGCCAAGAACGCCTCTTGGGGGACTTCAACAGATCCGATTTGTTTCATGCGCTTCTTACCTGCTTTTTGTTTTTCTAACAATTTTCTTTTGCGGCTTATGTCTCCGCCGTAACATTTTGCCAATACATTTTTACGCAACGCTTTAATCGTTTCTCTTGCAATAATGTTGGCACCAATCGCAGCTTGGATAGCTACGTCAAACATTTGTCGGCTGATGATCTCTCTCATCTTCGCCACAACCGCACGACCTCTGTACTGTGACTGAGTTCGGTGCACGATGATGGATAGCGCATCCACACGTTCCCCGTTCAAGAGAATATCGACTTTCACCACATCAGAGGCTCGGTACTCTTTAAACTCGTAATCCATGGACGCGTAGCCTCTGCTGACTGACTTTAATTTATCAAAGAAATCTAAAACAATTTCCCCTAATGGCATCTCGTAGGTCAACATAACTTGACGCCCGTGGTACGCCATATTCATTTGTACGCCACGTTTTTGGTTCGCCAGCGTCATGACCGCGCCCACATAGTCTTGTGGCATGTACAAATGCACAGTCACAATCGGTTCTCTGATTTCTTGTAATTTCCCTTGATCAGGCATCTTGGATGGGTTCTCAACCATCACCACTTCACCGTCCCCAGTCACCACTTGATAAACAACACTAGGTGCAGTCGTAATTAAGTCTTGATCAAACTCGCGCTCCAACCTTTCTTGCACAATCTCCATATGCAAAAGACCCAAAAAGCCACATCTAAACCCAAAACCCAGAGCCTGCGATACCTCAGGCTCGTAGCGCAAGGAGGAGTCATTAAGCTCTAGCTTCTCGAGTGCGTCTCTCAACGAGTCATACTGATTCGCCTCTGTTGGGTAAAGACCAGCAAACACTTGGGGTTGAATTTCTTTGAATCCTGGAAGCGCCTGAGAGGCTGTGGCACTTGCCCCTCCTGTGCCAGTCTTTATTAAAGTGACTGTATCTCCCACTTTGGCTGCCTGAAGCTCTTTTATTCCCGCAATGATGTAACCCACATCTCCCGCCTCCAAAGC
>DAIUEA010000338.1:0-2600 GCA_036845365.1 Limnohabitans sp.
TCCCTCAACGGCGTGCATTCTTCAAAAGAAACTTCAAGGGCTAAGCCCAACATCTCACGCCGTCGCAGGTGCGCCCGCCTTTGATATTCAAGCGGTCTGCAGCGGTTTTGTCTACGCTTTAAGCGTCGCTGATGCAATGGTCTGCTCAGGAAGATCCAATAAGGTTTTAGTGGTGGGCGCAGAGGTCTTCTCCAGACTTCTGGACTTTAAAGACAGGACAACCTGTGTCCTATTCGGGGACGGTGCGGGAGCAGTGGTCCTAGAGGCATCTGATCAGCCCGGCATTTTGGCTACTGACATACACTCAGACGGCAAGCACACAGACCTGCTTTGTGTGCCTGGGCACGTGAGCGGTGGACAAATCCACGGCGATCCAGTTTTGAAAATGGATGGTCAAGCCGTGTTTAAGCTTGCCGTAGGTGTTTTGGAACAAACTGCCAGGACATGCTTAAAGAAGGCTGGCTTAGAGACCAGCGACCTGGATTGGCTCGTGCCTCACCAAGCTAACATTAGAATTATTCAAAGCACAGCCAAAAAGATGGGTCTGTCAATGGATAAAGTTATTTTGACTGTGCAAGATCATAGAAACACATCGGCAGCCTCCATTCCTTTGGCACTCGATTACGGAGTGCGCTCGGGGAAGTTAAAAGCAGGTCAAAACGTACTTTTAGAGGGTGTCGGAGGAGGCTTTACCTGGGGCTCCGCTTTGTTAACCCTCTAACCATAATTAAAATTTACATATCGCCTAAAGTGCAAAGCCTGTAAAAATGAAAAAAATTGCGTTCTTATTTCCTGGACAGGGATCACAAGCGGTTGGAATGCTAGATGCTTGGGGGAACCATCCAAGTGTTGTGCAAACCCTTCAAGAGGCATCGGACTCGCTGAATGAGGATATTGGCAAATTAATTTCAACTGGCTCCAAAGAGGAGCTCTCGCTTACCACCAACACTCAGCCAGTTATGTTGGTGGCAGGCGTTGCGGCTTATAGAGTTTGGAAGTCAGAGGGAGGAGGCGAACCCTTTGTCATGGCGGGTCACTCTTTGGGCGAATACTCGGCCCTCGTTTGCGCAGGTGTATTGACTCTGAAAGACGCGGCCCCATTGGTGCGCTTTCGAGCTCAGGCAATGCAAGAGGCAGTCCCAGTTGGTGTGGGTGCAATGGCAGCGGTGCTCGGTCTTGCCAGCGATAAAGTAATTGAGGGGTGTGATCAAGTAGCCCAACTCAATCCCCAGGAAACTGTTGAGGCCGTGAACTTCAATGACCCGTTGCAAACCGTCATCGCAGGTACTGTGGGCGGGGTCAATAGGGCTTGCGAAGTTCTAAAATCAATGGGAGCTAAAAGAGCTTTACTTCTCCCAGTTTCCGCGCCCTTTCATAGCTCGTTGATGAGACCGGCTGCACAAAGATTAAAAGAGAGGTTAGATCTTGCTGAGTTCCTCGCGCCTCATACGACAGTAATCAACAACGTTGATGTGCAAAGCCTGGGAGACCCCGCTTTGATCAAAGACGCTTTATATCGTCAAGCATTTAACCCCGTACGTTGGGTTCAGACTATTCGAGCAATCAAAGAGCTTGGTGTCCATTTGACTGTCGAATCTGGACCTGGAAAGGTTTTAACCGGACTTACGCCGCGCATTGAACCCGCCTTAGAGAGCGCCTCCTTATTTGACCCCAGCTCACTTGCAAAGCTCAAAGAGCTTGTTGGAGCTACCTAAATAAATCACTACTACCTATATCCCTATGTCTGTTAATCAAATGAAAGGGCAAATAGCTCTTGTTACGGGTGCTACTCGAGGGATCGGGCAAGCTATCGCTAAATCACTCGCGGAGATGGGCGTACACGTGACGGGAACAGCAACCACCCAGTCTGGAGCAGATAAGATCATGGCTGCACTTAGCCCTTACGCAGGCTGTTCAGCTGCAGTGCTCGATGTCACTCATTCCCAAGATGCTGTAGCACTCGTTGATAAGATCTCCCAAGAGCAAGGGGGTCTGCATATTTTGATCAACAACGCAGGAATAACCAAAGACATGCTGGCCATGCGCCTCAAAGATGATGATTGGGACGCGGTCATTGACACCAACCTTAAAGCAGTTTTTACCTTATCAAAAGCTGCGATTCGACCAATGATGAAACAGCGTTTTGGTCGCATCATCAATATCACAAGCGTTGTCGGGGCAAGCGGCAATCCTGGACAATCTAATTATGCAGCCTCAAAAGCGGGTGTGGCTGGAATGACGCGCGCGCTTGCTCGTGAATTAGGATCCCGAAATATTACGGTGAACTGTGTGGCACCTGGATTCATTGATACCGACATGACCTCCGCCTTATCAGAAGATCAGCAAAAAGCATTAATTTCTCAAATCCCACTCAGTAGGCTTGGACAACCAAGCGATGTGGCTAATTTGGTTCAATTTTTAGCCAGTCCGTTGGCTTCTTACATCACTGGCCAAGAAATTCATGTAAACGGTGGCATGTTAATGGTTTGAAATTAAGTTTTTTCAAATTTCTGAAATCTAATCCCTACTCGGCTAAAATCGAGGCCTTCTACACAACCCTCTGAGGGAATTAAATGAGCGATATCGAAGCACGTGTCAAA
>DAIUEA010000339.1:0-2586 GCA_036845365.1 Limnohabitans sp.
GAGCCATTGGACGTACCCTCAATCTTAATCGCGCCCAGTCTTGAGTTGCTTTGGATAGCGTAAGTTTTGCCCGCCACACGGATCTCGGCCAAGCCCAGGCTAACGGGCGAGTCATCTACCTCAACGCCCCAGTATTTGTGATCGCCTGAAGCTGACAACTCAATCACGACATAAGATTCACCTATCTTTACATCATAGCCAGGCAGTTGCCCAGTCAGGTTGGTAGCCCTTTCGCGGGACTTGCGCCTCACAAAGGCCGCTAAGGCAACTAAGAAATGAGGTTCAGGGTGAATGCAGCTGTTATTTGTAAATCCCTCAGGGTAATGCTCAGCAATAAAGCCCGTATTGAATTGACCACCTACGAAATCTGGGTGCGAAAGCAAAGCTGATTGAAATGCAATATTAGAGTGAACCCCCCTGATCACGAATCCGTTCAACGCGTCTTGCATCTTAGCGATAGCGTCTTTGCGGTCAACACCGTGAACAATTAATTTTGCAATCATTGAATCATAGTACATGGGTATCTCCCCCCCTTCAGAGACGCCGGTATCTACTCTCACTCCCAGTGTTTGAGTTGTGTCGCCTTGAAACATGCTTTGAGAAGGGGGCTGGAAATGGACCAAACGGCCCGTTGAGGGCAAGAAATTGCGAAGGGGATCCTCTGCGTTGATGCGGCACTCCATGGCCCAGCCATTTTTTTTCACATCATTTTGTTTAAGCGTTAAATGCTCACCATTTGCAATTCGAATCATCCACTCCACTAAATCTAGACCCGTAATGCACTCGGTGACTGGATGCTCAACTTGGAGCCTGGTGTTCATTTCAAGAAAATAAAAGCTTTGATCTCGTCCAACAACAAATTCAACCGTCCCCGCACTCATGTAATTAACGGCTTGAGCCAGTGCAACTGCTTGCTCGCCCATCTTTTGGCGGGTCTGCTCGCTGATAAAAGGTGACGGCGCCTCCTCTATCACCTTTTGGTGACGGCGCTGGATTGAGCACTCGCGCTCGTTTAGATAAATCACATGGCCATGCGAGTCCCCAAGAATTTGGATCTCAATGTGTCGAGGTTCCTCTACGAATTTTTCAATAAAAACCCTATCATCGGCGAAACTATTTTTAGCCTCATTGGTACAGGAGGTGAAGCCCTCTAATGCCTCAGTATCGTTATAGGCAACCCTAAGACCCTTGCCCCCGCCCCCGGCAGAGGCCTTGATCATGACTGGGTAGCCAATCCCCTTGGCTATTTCAACCGCTTTCTGTGCCGAAGCAATGGCTTCATTGACACCCGGAATGGTATTGACACCGGCCTTGGTGGCGAGTTTTTTAGACTCTATTTTGTCTCCCATCGCAGCAATGGATTTCGAGCGTGGGCCAATAAAAACAATGCCCTCATCCTCACATCTTTTAGCAAACACTTGGTTCTCACTCAAAAACCCGTAACCCGGATGAATGGCTTGTGCCCCAGTTGCTTTACAAGCTGCAATAATTTTGTCCGCCACCAAATAAGAGTCCCTGGAGGGCGCAAGTCCAATGTAGACAGCCTCATCGGCGAGTTGAACATGCCTTGCCCCCCTGTCAGCCTCTGAGTAAACAGCAACCGTTTGTATGCCCATTCGTTTGGCCGTTGCAATTACTCGGCAGGCTATTTCCCCGCGGTTTGCAATTAATATTTTTTTAAACATAGTCTTGGACAGTAATGTGTATGAAAATAGATCAATGATGAAGGATAAAGTTCAAAGAGCTTAAAGCATGATCACAACGGGATGTTGCCGTGCTTGCGCCAAGGATTCTCAAGCTTCTTATGTTTGAGCATCATGAGGGAACGACAAATGCGTTTGCGGGTCTCTTCAGGCAAAATAACGTCATCGATAAACCCTCTTGCACCCGCAACAAAGGGATTGGCAAAACGCAGTTTGTACTCAGCCTCGCGGGCACTCAACTTTTGGGGGTCACCCTTATCCTCTCTAAAAATGATCTCAACAGCGCCCTTAGCTCCCATGACTGCAATTTCTGCATTGGGCCAGGCAAAATTCACGTCTCCGCGTAAATGTTTTGAGGACATCACGTCGTAAGCACCCCCGTAAGCTTTTCTGGTGATGACGGTAATTTTAGGCACAGTGCACTCTGCATAGGCATATAGTAATTTAGCACCGTGTTTGATAATGCCGCCGTACTCCTGAGAGGTGCCAGGCATAAAACCGGGCACATCCACAAAGGTGATAACGGGGATGTTAAAGGCATCACAAAAGCGCACAAAACGGGCGGCTTTGATGCTACTTTTTATGTCTAAGCAACCCGCTAAGACCATGGGTTGATTGGCAACGATACCCACAGATTGACCCGCCATACGGGCGAATCCTACAATTATATTTTTGGCAAACTCAGGCTGAATTTCAAGGAAGTCCGCATCGTCAACCACCTTTAATATAAGCTCCTTCATGTCGTAGGGCTTATTGGGGTTCTCAGGCACCAAGGTATTCAAACTGAGATCTATTCTGTCCTTGGGGTCACCGCTATCTCTATGAGGAGGGGTGTCTCGGTTATTCAGGGGCAAATAATTGTACAAACGCCTGAGCATTAAAA
>DAIUEA010000340.1:0-2580 GCA_036845365.1 Limnohabitans sp.
ATTGAAAGGTGTTTGAATAATTGCGTTATTCCTAAGTTACCCATTGACTGGATATGAGCCTAGGACTTTATAAAAGGCGCAAAGCTCCTTTAAATCTCGAAGTGCCATTTGTACAGGAGTCTCGTTGATGTGACCTTGAATGTCGATGTAAAAGAAATACTCCCATTGACCAGACTTAGCCGGCCTAGATTCAAAACGAGTCATAGAGACACCGTTATTTTTAAGGGGCACCAAAAGATCATGCACCGCACCTGGCCTATTGGGCACGGAGACAACTAAGCTGGTGCAGTCTTTACCGGTTGCGGGGGGCGTGTTCAGGGTTTGGGGTAAACAGATGATCGAGAAGCGAGTTCGGTTGTAGGCTTCGTCTTGTATGGCGTGGGCCACAATGTGCAAGCCAAACTGTGCAGCAGCGCGCTCGCTTGCCAAGCCAGCCCACAAAGGGTTGGTGGAAGCAAGACGTGCACCCTCGGCGTTGCTTGATACGGCTCGTCTCTCTGCGTTGGGGAGGTGTTGGTTTAACCAACCTTGACACTGAGCTAAAGCTTGGGGGTGAGCGAGCACTACCTGAATTCCCTCCAGGGTCGGACTTTGGCGCATCAGGTTATGTCTAATCAGTAGGCTCACCTCGCCCACGACGTGCACGGGAGAGTGTAGAAATAAATCCAGTGAGCGGGCTACAGCTCCCTCTGTGGAGTTCTCAACCCCAACCACCCCGAACTGAGTGGTGCCTGCTGAGGTTGCGTGAAACACCTCATCAAAAGTGGAGCAGTAAATGAACTCAGCAGCGCTACCAAAGTATTCAATGGCCGCTTGTTCGCAAAATGTTCCCTGCGGACCTAAGACAGCAACCCGTTGGGGGGCTTCAAGCGCTAAACAAGCGGAAGTAATTTCAAGCCAAATACTTGCTACATGTTTGTTTTGAAGGGGTCCTTTGTTGGCCGTCTCCATTTTCTGAATCACTTGGGCCACTCTGTCTGGACGAAAAAAAGGAGAACCCTCGGCTCGTTTAATCTCGCCCACCTTTTCAGCAACTTTAGCCCGTTCATTAAGTAGCTCAAGAATTTGCCGATCCAATGAATCGATTTGGATGCGCAGCGGAGTCAAACCATTTTCGCTTGTAACGCTAAGGGCGGAGAGAGGCTGGGTATTATCCATAAATGATGGGGTCGTGTTGCCCTCAAGTTAAGTGGTTATAAAGTCTTTGGTTAAGTATAAGCAATAAGCCTGGGGTGAAGCACTGAGTTTACGTAAGACAGGAAAATCATCAAAAAGGGACGTTTAAAAGAGCGCTGTGCTTGTCAAGTTTGCGTTAAGTTTGAGTGTTCTCAAAATGCCGCATATATTCAATCAGTGTTTGTACGCCCTTTAGTGGCATTGCGTTGTAAATGCTAGCGCGCATCCCTCCCACTGATTTATGGCCCTTCAGTTGCAATAAGCCGTTGCCCTTGGCGCCCTTAAGAAAGGCCTCGTTTAACGACTCGTCTCTTAAATAGAAGGGCACATTCATGCGGGAGCGGCTTGAGGGCAAAACCTTATTAAAGAAAAACTGCGAGTTATCCAGGAAAGTGTATAAAAGTTCGGCCTTCCTTTTATTTCTTTGCTCTATAGCCTGAGTGCCCACGTAGCTGTCTTCCTTTTGCTTTTTTAGCCACTGAAAGGTAAGCCCAGCAATATAAATAGCGTAGGTTGGGGGCGTGTTGTACATGGACTGTGCTTGAGCGATTAACTTGTAGTTGAAGGCACTTGGACAAATATCCATTGCTTGTCCCAGCAAATCCTCCCTGATAACGACGAGGGTAAGGCCAGCTGGACCAATATTTTTTTGAGCCCCTGCAAATGCACATCCTACTTTTGACCAGTCCACAGTGCGTGATAAAACGTGAGAGGAAAAATCAATGACAAGAGGGACGTTTGAGCCCAAACTCTTTAAGTCAGGTAAGTCGTGGCATTCGACACCGTGAATGGTTTCGTTGGTGCATAGATGCACGTAGCTGGCTTTTTCGCTTAAATTCCAACTTCTTGGCTTGGCCAGGTAAGTGAACCCAGCATCTTGACTGGTTGCAGCAATATGTGTTTTTGCGTATTTTGCGGCCTCATCATAAGATTTTTGACCCCAACTGCCGCTCAGTACAAAATCAACCAAACCACCACGCGAGAGATTGAGGGGGACAATTGCATTCTCCCCAATGCCTCCGCCTTGCAAAAAAAGCACCTTAAAGTTGGGCGGAATGCTGAGCAGTTCTATTAAATCTTTTTCAGCGTTTTCACAAATGGAGATGAACTCTGAGCCCCTGTGGCTCATCTCCATAACTCCCATCCCGCACCCTTGCCAATTGAGCATCTCGGCTGCAGCTGTCTGTAGCACCTCTTCTGGCATTGCGGCCGGACCGGCAGAAAAATTAAAGGGACGAATCATCTAAAAAAAGAATTAAAAAATAAAAATAGCAGAACTCACAGATCACAAAGCCCAGGAGAGGTTCTTGTAAATCGGTAGGGATTGCTTCAAACTCTAAAAGCAATACATTTCAAATGTTTAAATGTTTAAATGTATAAAGGGAGAGGAACTCTCCCCCCCAT
>DAIUEA010000341.1:0-2575 GCA_036845365.1 Limnohabitans sp.
CAGTAAAGCCGAGGACAAAAAGGTCGAAGATCTTAGAAGAGAAAACCTCCAAAAACTAACTGGAATGGTCGGCGCAAACGGCGCTCCCAACTCCTCTGGAACTGCAGCGCGAGCGTCTGGTCCCTCGGCCTCCTACGCTGGGCGACTTAAAGGTCGGGTCAAGCCAAACATCACCTACCCCGAAATATCCTCCTCCGAGAACCCGTCCGCAGAGGTTTTGGTGAGATTGGCGCCCGATGGAACGATCATCTCTAAAAAATTAACCAAACCAAGTGGCAACGCTGCGTGGGATGCTGCAGTTTTAAACGCCATCGAAAAGACCGAAAGGTTCCCAAGAGACACGGACGGAAGCGTCCCCCCGGAGATAGTGTTTACCTTTAAACCCAACGAGTAAACGCTGCTCAGTGATCTAGATGGGTTTAAAAGGTCTGAGCACATCAGCGCACTGCGCTCTATTGCGAAGCGCGTGTTCCATCACAACCAGGGCCAGCAAAGCCTCTGCGATTGGCGTAGCTCTAATTCCAACGCAGGGATCATGTCGACCTTTGGTCATCACTTTCACAGGTTGTCCCTTCAAATCCAATGAATCTTTCTCAATCAAGATTGAACTGGTTGGTTTAATCGCTAGGCTGACCTCCAAGTCTTGTCCTGTACTGATTCCCCCAAGTACGCCGCCTGCATTATTGGATTTAAAGCCACTCGAGGTGAGCTCATCGCCGTGCTCGCTACCTAAATGAGTGACAGATTTAAAGCCCGCACCTATCTCTACCCCTTTTACCGCGTTTAGTCCCATCATGGCCCAAGCAATATCGGCATCTAACTTATCAAACAAAGGCTCGCCCAAGCCCACTGGTACACGGCTTGCTGTGACCCTTAGTCTTGCACCGCATGAGTCTCCCGATTTGCGCAACTGCTCCATATACCGCTCGAGCTCAGCAATTTGGCTCGTAGGTGCAAAAAAAGGATTTTGATGAACGTGCTCCCACGACTCAAAGGGTATTTCAAGGGGACCGATCTGGGTCATACAACCTTGAAAAGTCGTTTTGTAATTCTGGAAAAGCCATTTCTTTGCAACTGCGCCAGCAGCAACGGTGGGTGCGGTGAGCCGGGCCGACGATCGCCCGCCCCCTCTTGGGTCGCGTAGCCCATATTTTTGCTGGTAAGTGTAGTCTGCATGACCTGGCCTAAAAGTGGCCATCACCTGCGAGTAATCTTTGCTGCGTTGATCTTCGTTGGGAATCAAAAGTGCAATGGGCGTACCCGTTGTAACGCCTTCAAAAACACCGCTTAGTATTTGTACCGTATCGCTCTCGTTTCGCTGGGTCACGAATTTACTGGTGCCTGGGCGACGACGGTCTAAATCGGGTTGAATATCTTCCACAGACAAAGCCATGCCGGGGGGGCAGCCATCAATCACGCAACCTATAGAGGGACCGTGGGACTCGCCGAAATTGGTTACCGCAAATAAAGTTCCAAACGTATTTCCGGACATATTTTTAGATTAGTTGTGTAATGAGTGGAAAAAAAAGAGCCCTGTTTATTCAAAACTCTAGAGTTGGTGCCTGAAAGAATTATTCTTGGTTTGGCCAGTCCTTGATATAGGCTTTCAACATTTTGTTCTCAAAGTTTTGGCTATCCACAACCGCTTTTGCTACATCATACAAACTGATCACCCCCATTAGCATGCCCTGATTAATCACTGGCATGTAGCGCGCGTGACGCTCCAGCATCATGCGCCTGACCTCATCGAGCTCTGTCTCCAGTGTGCAAGTCATGGGATGGTCATCCATTGCAGATTTAATCACCGTCTCACCCGGCGAAGCGCCTTTGTTTTGAACAATTGCTTGGATGACTTCCCTAAATGTCAGCATCCCTGCCAACTCACCGTGCTCCATCACCACCAAGGAGCCAATATCTTTTTCTGCCATAACTTGGACAGCATCAGACAACAAGTCCAAAGGACCGACGGTGTACAAAGTGCCACCCTTTACTCTTAAAATGTCGCTAACTTTCATTGAGTACAAAAGCCTTATTGCTTATCGATCAAGCTTAAAAAATAGTTAGTTAATGAGGGGGGGGGAGAAATTAATCTGCCCCTGCCTCTGCCTCTGCCTTTGCCTTTGCCTCTGCCTTTGCCTCTCACTCTAAACGCAGCACACCACTTGGCTTAAAGCCTAAGTCTACTGCCTTTCCTTTTCTGGCGCGAGCGCCCCTGGCACTTGTTAGAGAACGGGCCTCTAGTGTCTCCTCTTTTGGCTTTCCAGCACGCCCCAGACCACTTATGACTACGCTCTTGGTGTAAGCAGCTGCTCCAGCCAATGTGTCCTTTGGCTCCAAATCCATCAAAGTAAGCCCTCGTCCCCCTTTCTCCATGAGTTTTAACTCCGCAATAGGAAAACTCAATATTCTTCCACCCGTTGAGACACAAACCACATGCGAAGCTGCTGCCCAAGCCGATTCGGGTTCGATGTTGGTGGCCGAGTTCACCTCCGAGGGTCTGCACAAAGTCTCCCCCTGCCCCAACGTTACAAACGATTTGCCGGCCTTATTCCTTGACACCATATGCTCGATATTT
>DAIUEA010000342.1:0-2574 GCA_036845365.1 Limnohabitans sp.
GTTTAGGGCTGCGACTCAATTGGCAGCGAGGCGTTTTGATCGCTGCGTTGGCGCTCTCAGTAGGAGCTGCGGTGGCGCAAACAGGTTTAATAGCTTTTGTGGGTCTTGCCTCACCACACCTTGTTCGCTCTGTTGTTAGAGTCAAACACAGTCAGCTTTTATTTTTATCCAGTCTTACAGGGGCCGTATTGCTACTCATTGCTGACTTGGGAGCCCGTTCTTTGATGGCGCCACAGGAATTACCGGTTGGCGTTTTGACTGCGCTTTTAGGAGGTGGGTACCTTTTGTGGCTCATGCACAACCAAAGCGAAGGGCGTCGAGATCAATGAGTGAAATTGCCATTCGTGCGACTCAAATTCGGGCCCAATTAGGGGCTAGGGAGGTGTTGCACAACATCGATTTCAGTATTTCCCGAGCCAAATGGACAGCGGTTGTGGGACCTAACGGAGCCGGTAAATCTACTCTACTCAAAGTCGTTGCTGGGCTAATGCCGTTTCATGGACAGGTTCTTTTTCCAACGCTAGAAGAGAAAAAAATCACGCCCAAAAATATGGCAAAGCATCTGTCTTGGTTGGGTCAAAATGAGCCAAGCGCAGATGATTTAAGCGTCTACGAAGTCGTTATGCTTGGACGTATACCTCACCAAGGTTTATTGAATGTGGCAAGTGAGCGAGATCACCAAGGGGTTACTAAGGCGCTTCAAAACACTCAATCTTGGGACCTGAGAGAGCGAAGCCTTGGGCAATTATCCGGGGGCGAGCGTCAACGTGTCTTATTAGCAAGAGCGCTGGCAGTGGAGGCCGATATCTTACTCATGGATGAACCCATCACAAGTCTAGATCCCCCCCATCAGGTGGATTGGCTACATCTTGTGCGTGAGTTGGTTTCTCAACAAAAAACAGTAGTCAGCGTGCTGCATGAACTATCAATTGCTTTGCATGCAGATGAGCTCGTGGTTATGCAAAACGGTCGCATTGAGCACCAAGGAGAATGCTCTGACCCGCAAACGCGAGCAACTCTCGAAGAGGTATTTGATCGTCGAATAACGATTCAACGACACGGAGAAATGTGGGTATCACTTCCTAAAATTTGAATCTTTAAAGTAAAACAATTCCCAAGACTTTCAAAAGTGATATTGGCACAGAGTTGATCTTTTGAGCAAAGGCGCAGATTCCAACTTACATTAAAATCTTCCCTAAATGAACGACCGCCTATTCATCCAATGAAATATATGAAACTTCACGGATTAGGTTCAAGAATAGTTGGTGCGATGATTGCCTTGTTCCAGTTAAATCAATCTGCACATTTAGCGCATGCGGATCAAAATGAATCAAGAGTTGTCAACAAGGTATCCAATTTAGAGCCCGTAGTGGTTCAAGGACATTACGAAAACGGTTTAGGCACTTCGGACGCCGCTTCTGCTGGAACCATTAAAGGGGAGTTGGTTCAAGATATGCCCCTGCTAAGGCTTGGACAAGTCCTTGAAGACATTCCAGGGATGGTCGTCACTCAGCACTCAGGAGACGGTAAAGCCAACCAATACTTTCTTAGGGGGTATAACTTAGACCACGGAACTGATTTTGCAACCACCATTGACGGAGTGCCCACCAATATGGCGACTCACGCTCATGGACAAGGTTACTCAGACCTCAATTATTTGATCCCAGAACTCATCGATAGGATCGATTACAGAAAAGGTCCCTACTTTGCAGGCTTTGGGGATTTCACTTCGGCGGGCGCGGCTGATATTCACATGAAGTCAAACCTAGATAAAAATATTTTCAACCTAACAGTTGGATCCTTTGATTACAAGAGACTAGTGATCGCTGGTTCTCAAAAACTCGATTCCAATTTACTTAACGGTACACCTAACCCAGATTCGGGCCCCACATTGCTCGGCGCTCTTGAACTTTTAAACGAAAACGGTCCCTGGGCCGTTCCGCAGGGCCTTCATAAAATCAACGGCCTTGTCAAATTGTCCGACGGCAACTTAGACCGCGGTTGGTCTTTGGGCGCAAATTACTACTCCTCAAATTGGAACTCAACAGATCAAGTACCTCTCTCCCTTATCCAGTCGTCTCAGTTGTGTCTTTACTGCGGCCTGTCCCCAACCGACGGAGGGGGCTCTGGGAGGGCGCTTATATCGGGGGAGTGGCATGAGCGAGACGTGCAGGGCTACACAAAGGTAAATGCGTACTTTGAGCACTACAACCTTCAGCTCTGGTCTGACTTTACTTTTTTTGAGAACAGTGCAATTAGAGGCAACACACTTGGAGACCAGTTTGAGCAACTAGAGAACAGAAATTTATTAGGCGGTAGTTTCGTAAAAGGGTTTGATCACACCCTGTTAGGTAAAGATTCAAGCACAGAAGTCGGACTTCAACTCAGACATGACCACATCCACGTTGGACTCTTAAATACGTACCTGCGCATGCCTTGGGAGAGCGTAACGGATGATCTGGTTTCACAAACTATGACCAGTATTTACGTTCAAGAAAGCACCCTGTGGTCCTCGACTTTGAGGACTTTGGTTGGACTGAGGGCTGATGAGGTGGATATGGGGATGGAGTCTTT
>DAIUEA010000343.1:0-2545 GCA_036845365.1 Limnohabitans sp.
ATGAACAAGGTGTGGCCCCAAGTTCCAAAACCATCGTCTACGACGGCGCCGGAATGGCAGACTATCCAGACTTTTGGCAAAACGTGAACGAAGCCGGCAAATACATGCTAACCATCGGGATGTACCACCCCGATATGAAGCAAACCGAATTGTCCAAGCAAATTTCCGCGGCCTATAAGAAAAAAACAGGAAATGAGCCCAACCGCTTGATCTTCCAAGCAGTTGACTCACTCGTTGTTGTGGTCGAGGCCATGAAGCAAAGTAAAAGCACCGACCCTGCAAAAATGATCGCTGCGCTAAAGACAGGCACTTTTGATGGGGCTAGGGGTCAGATGAAATTTGATAGCAACCCAGGCGTAAGTTTCCAACAGTGGGTAGATATCCCTTATGTGAACTATCAACTCACTGATGTCAATCAAAATGTGGGCAAAACTTCCCTTTTACAGGGGCCTGGAATGCCTTTAAACATTGGCAAGCTACAACACCCGAAATAAAAAATACCGCCCAACCCTATCTCATTTAAGTTAAAGCTTTTGGTTTTCGCATCTCTGGGATGCGAAAACTCTACTCCATGTCCCTATTCATAGATCTCGCCGTTAATGGACTCATCATGGGTCTGTTCTACGCTCTCATGGCGGTTGGTTTATCTATGATTTTTGGCATTCTTAGAATCGTGAATTTCGCTCACGGCGAGTTTTTTATGATTGGCGCCTACGTATACGCCCTGAGTGCAATGAAGTTGGGGCTAAATCCGTGGGTTTCACTTGTGGTTGCGGGTATTGCGGGTGCCATTTTGGGCAAGGTCATAGAGCGGCTTCTTATGAGGCCCCTATACGACGGCTATCAGAGTTGGTCGATTGTTAAAGATGAGTACGCTGTTGTAGTGACGTTTGCACTCTCTCTTCTATTAATTCATTTGGTCGATAAAGTGGTGGGTCCATCACCCTTTTTAGGGCCAAGTTTAGTGAGCACTAAACGCATTGCTTTAGGGCCGTTGATGCTCAATGGGCAAAAAATAATTGCCGCGTGCGTATCGGTCGTTGTGTTGACGGGTTTGGCTTTGTTTATTAAAAAATCAGTTTGGGGACGTCAGATTCAGGCTGTGGCACAAAACCGTTTTGGTGCGTCATTAGCCGGTATCGATCCAGTTAAAACCACTTCTTTGATTTTTGCGATCTCTGGCCTACTCGCCGCCTTGTCTGGCGCACTCATGGCCCCCATCATGAATCCGTCCCCTGATGTGGGCTCATTTCCCGCTCTCAAATCCTTCATCATAGTGGTTTTAGGCGGTATGGGCTCAATTTGGGGCAGCATGGCGGCTGCAGTCTTATTGGGTGTGATGGAATCGTTTTTTGCTGTTTATGTCTCCTATGATTACAGAGATACATTTGGCCTCATGGTACTGATTGCAGTCTTGCTGATCAGACCGCACGGCCTAGCAGGAAGAAAAGGGCGTGAGACATGATCGGCAAACGCAACCTTTGGGCCAACAAACTGACTCTAGATTTGAAGTTCTTCTTGGTGCTCTGCGGCTTGATTGCTTTCATTCCGCTTTTAGACCTGACACCCTACACCCTGGGGATTTTGATCATTAGCTTTTACTTTGCATTGATTGCGATGGGTTGGAATTTGTTAGCCGGTTTCACGGGGCAATTTTCAATGGCGCCTGCAGCATTCGCCATGATTGGAGGCTATACAGCTGCCCTTCTAAACTTTCACTTTGGACTCTCCCTTTGGATCGGCATTCCCAGTGCAGTGTTGATGAGTGCCTTGCTCGGGTTTTTGGTGGGCTCCACAGTGCTTGGTTTAAAAGGCCCTTACCTGTCCTTAACAACTCTTGCGTTCGCTGAGGTGGCCAGAGTAATTATTAGTAATTCTCATGACTACACTAGAGGCGACCAGGGCTTGAATGTGCCGTCTTTGATGGAGAGCAGAATTGGTTATTACTACTTATTCCTCGCCGTATTGATTGCAACAGCCCTCCTTGTCTATATTTTGATGAGAAGTCGGTTCGGAGGATTCTTACTCGCCATCCGAGACGACGCACATGGCGCCCAAAGCCGGGGTATCCCAATCGTTAAGTTCAAGTTGATTGCATTTGTCTTGTCAAGCGCAATCAGTGGATTTGCGGGCTGTATGTACGGCACTTTTACAGAACTGGTCAGCCCAGAGATGGGTTTAGTTCAACAGGCCGGCATCATCATATCGATGGTGGTGATTGGCGGCATGGGCTCTCTGAGCGGTCCCTTGATGGGTGCACTGATCGTCTACCTTGGATCTGAGTGGCTGCGCAGTGTCGGTAACATACAGATGATCGTGTTTGCGTTAACCGTGATCCTCTTTGCACGGTTTTTTAGGACTGGACTTTGGGGTTTGTTTGTGAAGCTTTATTTTTATATTCTGACTGATAAAAAACGCTAACAACAATTCAATAGAATTTGGCGGCATGAACATGATCCAACCCATAATTAAAGTACATTCTATTTCCAAGCGTTTTGGCGGTAACCAAGCTGTAGACCACGTCTCTATTGATATCCCAAGAGGC
>DAIUEA010000344.1:0-2531 GCA_036845365.1 Limnohabitans sp.
CACTCCTCTTAAGGAGCCCGCAGAGTACACCCTTTTATGTGTGGACGACGAAGCCAGCATCTTGTCTTCACTTCGAAGGATGTTTGGTTTGATTGGATATAAAGTTACAACGGCTGAAAGCGGGGCTTTAGGACTGGAGTTCTTAGCGAAGTCCTCTTTTGACGTCATCATCTCCGACATGAACATGCCAGGTATGAACGGGGCACAGTTTTTTGAGACTGTTAGGGCACGTTGGCCGGAATCGGTCAGAATACTTTTAACGGGTAACTCAGAGGCAGTGCGATCGCCGGCGTCAACCAAGGCGAGATATATCGCTACGTTACAAAGCCTTGGGTGGATGATGATCTATGTGCAACAGTTAAATCCGCTCTTGAGTACGCTCAACTCAAACGCGAACGTTTTGAGCTACTCGAGCGCACCCGCTTACACAACATACAACTTGAAGAGCGGATCAACGAAAGAACACAAGACTTAAGCGAGGCAAATGTTAAATTGCGCTCGTCCTATGTATCTTCGATTAAAGCGTTTTCTAATCTTTTGTATCTGAGACAACCCAGCCTCCTTGCTCACTCTAGACGGGTAGCCTCGATGAGCATGGAGATGGCTAAGTTAGCCGGTTTGGATGAGAAAGGTATTCAAGAAGTCTACATTGCCGGATTGCTTCATGATATTGGAAAAATAGGACTCAGTGACCGAGTCCTCAGAACCCACAGATCGGAGCTTCCCATCAGTGATTTGGACTTGTATACAAGTCACCCTGTTTTAGGAGCGACCTTTTTGGAATCCCTAGACGACATGGGTGAGATTGCGGCGATGATTCGCTCGCACCATGAACGTTTTGATGGTAACGGTTACCCTGAAGGACTCAAGGGGGAAAAAATTTCATTGGGCGCAAAGATCCTCTGTGTGGTTGAGGCCTATGAGGAACTCAAGTCAGGCGAAGCAAGCAAAGAAGCTTTGGCCCCTGAAAAAGCTAAAAAAGCGATTGCAGGATTGAGTGGCAAACATTTTTGTCCAGATGCAGTCAAGCATTTTTTAAGAGCCATTGAGCAAGGTGCGGACACTTTTGAAGACTCTCCCCCTGCAAAGCGAACACAAAACTTAAACAAAGATTTGATAAGCGCAGAATTACTTAAAAATAACTTAGACGCTTCAACAGAGGATTCACCTCAAACCTTAGCCCTACCCTCTTACTCTGGAAATAGCCCCCAAGAAGGAAATGAAACCAGGGTGCAAAGCGACCTAGCCACGCCCACATTACCTGCTGCTAAGTCTAAAGTGGGAAGTGATCTCCCATCGGGACCTAAATACGCCGAATTCCAGGCTTTCATTAAAAACCATCCCAATGCTGAGGTGAAAGATTTACGAGACGACCCGAATGGATTTTTATGGGTCTTTGAGGGCATGAAAAGGTACAACGAGGAGGATAAGCTCGGGGAGTGGTTAAAGAAAAAGAAATTCGTTTGGTCGGATAACGAGAAAGCTTGGTACTTCCCCATCATCTAAATCAGTTCCGTTTTTTGAACGAACAGCCTTGCAAAACTAGCGCAAGCAGCAACACCTGAGAAAATAGCCCCTAAGCCCATCGCCCAAACAGGGCCCATTAAACCGTTACCGGCCATACCCAAACAAAGTGCGACTAGAGCAGCGCCGATTGTTTGACCAATCAATCTGCCCATAGCGATCACACCACTTGCACCCCCACTTCTGTGGGCAGGAGCGCTTGACAATATAGCCTTTAAATTAGGTGACTGAAATCCACCAAAGCCAAACCCACAAAGCATGAGCCTCCAGACAATGTCGAACGCGCTGGGGTCGTGCGGTAAAAAGACCAGGGTCATAAAACCCACACTCAAGAAGCTCAAACCAACGCCGCCTAACATACCTGCGGGGTAGCGGTCCGAGAGCCTACCGGCCACCGGGGCTGCAATCGCAACCACTAGAGGCCAAGCGGTGATCAAAAAACCCGTCTCCCCAGGGTCTCTGTGCAACGTGTCTTCAAAATAAAAGGGGAGCGCAACAAAAGCCAGTCCTTGAGCAACGAATGAGGCGACCGAGGTCAAAGCGGATAGTGCAAACATGGGCCTACTCAACAAATCCACAGGTAGCATAGGGGCAGGATGGTCACTTTGTCTTAACAACAAAGCCCAAAAAGCAATAAGAGATACAGCTGCAACCGGGAGTAAAGTCAACAGACCCACTCTTTGAGAAGCAGAGCTTAAAACATAAATGAAGCAACCAAAGGCAAGAGCAGTTAACGCAGCCGTCCAGGGATCAAATTTATGATTCTGCCCGACCCCTTTGGGCGGCGCGGGCAGCGCAGGAAATGCAAAGCAAAAAGCCATCAGGCCAAGGGGTACATTGATCGCAAAAAGCCACTGCCAAGGACCTATCAGTAAAACCAAAGACGCCACAGTGGGACCCAGGGCAACTGAGATACCTACCACCAATGCATTTAGGCCTACCCCGCGCCCTAAGCGTTCTTTGGGAAATAATAATCTTATAAGTGCTAAGTTAACGCTCATGATGCC
>DAIUEA010000345.1:0-2528 GCA_036845365.1 Limnohabitans sp.
GGCACAGCGCCTGAAGCTTGCGGGCCATCTAGCGCAGGCCTCTAAATCCGCCGCTAACAGCCGTCAGTCTTTGGCTAAAAAGGGGACGCTTTTCTTGTTTGATGAGCCAACAACGGGACTGCACTTTGACGATATTGCAAAGCTGATGCGCGCACTGCGCAAGCTCTTAGAGGCGGGCGATTCTTTGGTGGTGATTGAGCACAACTTAGACGTCATACGCTCAAGCGACTGGATTATTGATCTAGGCCCTGAAGGAGGTGAACAAGGTGGCCAACTGGTTGCGCAAGGCACTCCGAGTGATTTGCGCGCTCACCTTGCCTCTCATACCGGTCAGGCTTTGCGCGACTATGAGGCCTCATTAGTTGGAGAGGTGTACGAACTCAGCCCCGCGTCCATACAGAGCAAAACCAACCACTCAGATTTAGACGCGCACTCCAAAAAAATTAGCCACATCAATCCCTCTATTCAAATCATACAAGCGCGTGAACACAACTTAAAGAATTTAAGTGTGGACATTCCTAGACAAAAATTCAACGTTATCACGGGTGTAAGTGGTTCGGGAAAGTCAACTCTTGCGTTTGACATACTGTTTAACGAAGGACAACGCAGGTATTTGGAGAGTTTGAACGCTTATGCGCGCAGTATCGTGCAACCCGCTGGCCGCCCCGAAGTGGACGCTGTCTACGGCATTCCCCCAACCGTTGCCATCGAGCAAAGACTGTCCCGCGGGGGGAGAAAATCAACCGTTGGCACAACCACTGAAGTGTGGCATTTCTTGCGACTTTTATTTGTTAAATTAGGTATTCAACACTGTGTACACGATGGTCACGCAGTAGAGCCTCAAAGCGTGGACCGAATTGCGGCGCATTTGCTCAGAGAATTTAAAGGGAAAATGATTGGGATCTTGGCCCCACTTGTGATCAACCGCAAAGGGGTTTACACAGAGTGGGCCGACTGGGCAAAGCTCAGGGGGTATACCCACTTGAGAGTGGACGGAGAGTTTGTGCCGACGAGCAATTTCCCTCGCATCGACCGGTTTAAGGAGCATACGATTGAGCTTCCCGTACTGAGCTTGACGGTCTCAGCGAGCAAGGAACCCGAGTTGAGGCAGGCACTACTCACCGCGCTTGAGCACGGCAAAGGGGTTTTGCATATTTTGAGTGAACTTGGTGGCTTAGGGGTGGCCATGTCAGAGGGCCGGTCCACATCCCGTGAGGGTCATTTGCACACCTATTCAACGCGAAGAGCGTGCCCTGTGTGTAGCACCTCTTATATGGAACTAGATCCCAGACTTTTCTCGTACAACAGCAAACACGGCTGGTGTTCAGCGTGCGTGGGCACGGGCCTGAAGTTGTCGGGGGAGCAAAGAAAAGTCCTGGATGAGACTTTACAAGAGGACCGACAAGGCCGAGAGCAAAGCTTTGCAGAGCCAGAGGTGGAAGATATCAGTGACCTGCCCTGTCCAGGTTGCGAGGGGACCAGACTCAATCAGATTGCGAGGAGTGTGAAATTTCAAAGCGTCGCAATCACTGATTTGGCTAAACACAGTGTGAGCGAGTTGAGGGGATGGGTTTTAAAACTTAAACTCTTTGGGCGTGACGCAGAAGTTGCTAGAGACCTGATACCGGAGATCGCAAGTCGTTTGGAGTTTTTGGAGAAAGTAGGTCTTGGTTATCTAACGCTTGAGCGGGGCGCACCCACTCTCAGCGGTGGAGAGGCCCAAAGGATTCGTCTGGCTGCGCAACTTGGAAGTAATTTACAAGGGGTGTGCTACGTACTTGATGAGCCAACAATAGGTCTGCACGCCCGCGATAATCAGATACTTTTATCCGCTTTAAGAGACTTAAGCGAAAAAGGCAACACGCTGGTGGTGGTTGAGCATGATGAGGAAACAATCAGAGCCGCTGATCACATCATTGACATTGGCCCCAGCGCTGGCAAAAGAGGAGGACATTTGGTTGCCCAAGGCAGCGCAGCTGACATCAGTGCAGCAAATGAATCCCAAACAGGTCAGTACCTCAGACACGCTATGCGTCATCCCTTTCAGCTGCGGCGCAGCGTTAAAGAGTTAAGCGAGAGCGCCATTTTTCAGTTACAGCAAGAGGGCCGGCTCACGCTTGAAGGGAGCGGCAAAAGAGGGGACAAATCACTCAAGTCTGAGAAGCCTAAGCCCGCCACAGGCAAAGCCTTGAATAAAACATTAACCAAGGCTGAATTAAAAGCAAACAAGCTCTTAGAGTTGGCCACTTTGAGTGCGGCCATCAATTCGGCGGATCTCCAACAGGAGGCGCCTGTCCAGTGGTTAAGCGTTAGAGGCGCAAATTTACATAATTTAAAAAATGTGACTGTCAACATTCCACTTCGACGCTTGGTAGCCGTCACTGGTGTAAGTGGATCGGGCAAATCAACTCTGGCAAGAGATGTTTTATTAAAGAACGTACAAGCCGCTGTGCTTAGAAAAGGCGAACAAACCTGGTATGGATGCGAATCCATAAGCGGTTGGGAGCAAATTGACAGGGTTTTGGAAG
>DAIUEA010000346.1:0-2527 GCA_036845365.1 Limnohabitans sp.
ACATTAAGCGTTTCTTGGACGACGGAGACAAGTGCAAGATAACGTTGCGTTTTCGTGGACGTGAGATCACTCACCAAGAATTGGGTATGGCACTTTTGCAGCGTATCAAGGATGAATTGGCAGATTTAATCATTGTTGAGCAGTTCCCTAAATTAGAGGGGCGACAAATGGTGATGATGATTGCGCCAGGAAAGAGAAAACCGGGTAGCGTAGCCAAACCCGTAGGCGAAGCGGCAGCAATGTCCGCAGAGGCTTAAAAAGGCAACGCACTAAAGCAAGTGTCTCGGGGCTAACAAGACTGCGGGGTTATTTCGCAGGCGCCTCACGAGCACAATTTAAAAAGGGAGCAGAAAATGCCCAAAATGAAGACTAAAAGTAGCGCTAAAAAGCGCTTTCGAGTTCGCCCGGGTGGTACCGTCAAACGCGGCCAAGCCTTCAAGCGTCACATTTTGACCAAGAAGAGCACCAAGAACAAACGTCACCTGCGTGGAGCTGTTGCTGTACATGAGACCAATATGGGTCACATGGCACAGATGCTGCCCATGGCTGGCCTTTAATCACTCAAGCGAACTAGGAGAACAAATATGCCTCGCGTAAAACGTGGTGTGACGGCAAGAGCCCGTCACAAAAAAGTATTAGCCCTTGCAAAAGGTTTTCGTGGTCGTCGTGGAAATGTGTTCAGAATCGCTAAACAAGCGGTAATGAAGGCTGGGCAATATGCCTACAGAGACCGCCGCACCAAAAAGCGTGTGTTTAGACAACTTTGGATTGCTCGTATCAACGCTGCAGCCAGAGAATTTGGCATCACTTACAGCCAATTTGCCAATGGCCTGCGCAAAGCAGCTATTGAGATTGATCGCAAAATGCTAGCTGATTTGGCTGTGCACGACAAGGCTGCTTTTGGCTCTATCGTGGACCAAGTAAAAGCGCACCTGGCTGCATGAAGTGATTTGTGCCCGGGTTTGGGTCCGAGACGCAATTAATTCACGTTGAACGTGCAATGTAACTGCTAACGGCCCAGGCTACGACGGGCGTCTGTTGCTTCCAATTGGTCTTGTAAAACTCTAACTGGATTGCGACCGGTTTTTAACTTTGTGATCAAGGGATTGCAGCTTACTTAAGCTTCAATCCCTTTCTTAATTCAACTTATCCTTATTCTTCAAACTTCAAGCCGAGAATTTTATGAGCGATCTAGATACTCTGGTGAAAGACGCCGTGGCATTATTTCAGTCCACTCAGACTCCCGCAGAACTTGAAAATGCAAAGGCCCAGTTTTTGGGCAAATCGGGACACATCACCCTTTTGATGAAAGGGCTAGGGGCGTTGAGCATTGAGGAGAAAAAAGCCCAGGGTGCGTTGATCAATAAATCTAAGGTTGCTATTGAAGAGGCCTTAAACGCAAAGAGAAAAGCACTTGTTGACGCTGAGCTCAGTCTTCAGCTCAAAGCAGAGTCCATCGACGTGAGTCTTCCAGGACGTGTCAACGCCCAAGGGGGTCTGCATCCTGTTTCCTTAACGCTTGAGCGTATTGAGGCGATTTTTGGATCCATGGGATTTGATGTTGCCGATGGGCCTGAGATTGAGACTGATTGGTTTAACTTTACAGCTCTCAATACTCCCCCTGATCATCCCGCTAGGTCAATGCATGATACCTTCTATGTTGAGGGGGACTATGTACTTAGAACGCATACAAGCCCCATGCAAATTAGGTACGCAGTCGAGCATGTGAGAAAAAATGCAACTGCACTCAAAGCAGGTAACACGATCCCCGAAATCCGGGTCATAGCTCCTGGTCGCACCTACCGTGTCGACAGCGACGCAACCCACTCACCCATGTTTCATCAGTGTGAGGGATTGTGGATTGGAGAGTCTGTGAGCTTTAAAGATTTGAAAGTCGTATTCACAGATTTTTGTTATTCATTTTTTGAAACGCGTGAGCTTGAACTGCGTTTTAGACCCAGCTTCTTTCCTTTTACTGAGCCCAGTGCGGAGATTGATATCAAGTTCTCCAGCGGCCCTTTGGCCGGTCGTTGGTTAGAGGTTGCAGGCTCGGGTCAAGTTCACCCCACAGTGGTCTCAAACATGGGACTTGACCCTGAGAAGTACATCGGTTTTGCCTTCGGGATGGGGCCAGACCGGCTCACCATGTTGCGCTACGGGGTGAATGATTTGAGATTATTTTTTGACGGCGATCTAAGATTCCTCAGTCAGTTTAATTAAATACAACCCCATGTGAGAATATTTTTATGCAGTTCCCAGAATCTTGGTTGCGTGAGTTTTGTAATCCGCCCCTCAGCACTCAAGCCCTTGCTGATACGCTGACCATGGCGGGATTAGAGGTTGAAGAGTTGAAGGCGGTTGCACCGGCTTTCACAAAAGTGGTGGTCGGCGAAATCTTAGAGGTTGTCCAGCATCCCAATGCAGATAGGCTGAGGGTTTGTAAAGTCAACGTGGGCGCTGAAGCTCTTTTGAATATTGTGTGCGGCGCACCCACCGTTGCGCAGGGGACTTTGATACCCACTCTAGC
>DAIUEA010000347.1:0-2525 GCA_036845365.1 Limnohabitans sp.
GTACTCGACATCAAAATGTTCTTGGAGTTGGGTGAGCACTTCAGGGTAAATTTTGCGGGCAATGAGCAGTTTGGGCTTAGTCATTTGTTAAAAAAATTAATTAAGGGATTTTGTTGATTTAAGGAATTTATTTAAGGAGTTTATTTAAGTGGGCTCACACACGCGTCATAATTTTTGCTGGGGAGATTCGATCTCAAAGACCTGCCTGAGGTAGGCTAAATATTTCTCATCCTCGCACATATTTTTAGAGGGTGTATCCGATAGCTTAGCCACGGGTTGGCCGTTACACTGAACCATCTTAATCACAATCTGCAACGGATCGTAACCTAAATCATTGGTTAAATTGGTACCAATACCAAAAGCCATCAGACAACGCCCTTTAAAGCGTTGATACAACTCTATGGTCCGGGGCACTGTAAGACCGTCGCTAAATATCAACGTCTTGGTCAAGGGATCTACCCTGTTTTTGATGTAATGTGAGATCATTCGCTCACCCCAGTCAAAAGGGTCTCCGCTATCGTGGCGGGCGCCGTCAAAGAGTTTGCAAAAATACAGATCAAAGTCTCTTAAAAAAGGCCCCATCCCATACACATCACTTAAAGCTATACCCAGGTCGCCTCTGTACTCTCTTGCCCATGTCTCAAAGCCAAAGACTTGGCTATCCCTGAGCCTAGGGCCAAGGGATTGACAGGCCTGAAGGTACTCATGCGCCATCGTTCCCAGTGGCTTGAAGCCCAGTCTCATTGAGAAAAGGACATTGCTAGAGCCCGCAAATTGTCCGGATTTATCTGCCCCTAAATTTGCCCACAACACACGCAAAACCTCTTCATGCCAGGATTTGGAGAATCTCCTGCGGGTACCGTAGTCTGCAATTCTGATATCTTTTAAGTTATCAAACTTTAATTGATCAATTTTTTCTGCTAAACGTCGCCTGCCCTCAACAAAATCGGGGACAGCGTGTGTGTTCCTAAAATAAACCTCGTTGACGATCGCCAACACAGGAATTTCAAACAAAATAGTGTGAAGCCATGGACCTTTGATAATGATGTCTATTGATCCGTCGGCCAAGGGTTCAATTTGAATGTATTTTTCGTTGAGTTTAAAGAGTCCTAAAAAATCTACAAAATCGCTCTTTATAAACCTAAGGGTGCGTAGGTAGCGGAGTTCATCCTCTTGAAAATGTAAGTGACATAGGGAGCGAACTTCGGACCTAATTTCATCCACATAAGGGGCTAGCAAGACCCCGGGGGAGCGACATTTAAACTTGTATTCAACCTGGGCGCCTGGAAACTGGTGTAAAACAGCCTGCATCATTGTGAATTTGTACAGGTCAGTGTCAATAAGGCTTGTAATTATCATAACTTTTTGTCGGTGTAATTCACAGGAGGTGTAGACTCTTTAATGGTTGCGACCTCGCAAAGCTCCCTCATACCCAACGCGTGAAAGACTCAACCTTCTCGCGTGGGGGGCGAAACGAATTTACCACAGCCTGCTTGTCCTCGTATCCAAGAGACATACCGCAAACGAGTAACTCGTCGGGGCCAGCTCCTATTAAGGGCATCACTACCTTTGCATACGACACCCAAGCCCCTTGAGGACAAGTGGCCAGGCCATTGGCCTGCGCCGCGAGCATGAGTGTTTGTAAAAACATTCCATAGTCAATAAGCAAACCAGTACCCAGTTCCTTATGTATCGTAAAAATAAGCCCAACCGGAGCTCCAAAAAACTCAAGGTTTCGTTGGTGCTGGGCATGCATTTTTTGTTTTTCGCCCCTTTGAATACCCAACAGTGAGTAAAGACCCCAACCATTTTCTCTCCTGCGCTCCAAATAAGGGCTCATCCAATGGGTTGGGTAGTATTGATAGGAGGGAGGGTACTCCTTTGCTAGTTCTGGATTAAGAGCTAATGCGTCATGAACTTTACAAACTTCTTTTATCAAATTATCCCGCTTCTCGCCTTGGAGCACATAGACTTGCCAAGGCTGGATGTTGCTCCCCGAGGGGGCGCGGGCGGCAGTCTCTAAAATTTTCGTTAACAACTCCTTTGAAACGGAGTCGCTCTTAAAAGCTCTGACAGAGCTTCTAGAGTTGACGAGTTGCTCTAGACTCATATGTAGAGGGTCAGTTTGTTGCATGAATCAAGTCAAGTGTGTTTCGCAGCTCAGGGGGAAGTCCCGGAGCCGGCTTGTTGGTTATTTTGTCCACGTACACGTGAACCAACTTGCCCCATGCAGCGCTTTTAGATTCATTTTGAGAAAAAATACCAATCGTGTACTCTACGCTTGATGTGCCAATCTTAGTTACAGCGATCCCGGCCTCAACGATCTGGGGATAAACGATGGGTGAAAAATAATTACACTGAGAGCTGACGACAAAACCCACTACAGATCCGTTAATAGGGTCCAACACGCCTTGGTCAATCAAGTGGGTATTGACCGCAGTGTCAAACCAACTGTAATAGACCACATTATTGACGTGCCCATAACAATCGTTATCCATCCAACGCGTTGTAATCAGCCTAAAGGC
>DAIUEA010000348.1:0-2523 GCA_036845365.1 Limnohabitans sp.
TGCGCCTTTTATAAAGTCCTAGGCTCATATCCAGTCAATGGGTAACTTAGGAATTAATAACGCAATTATTCAAACACCTTTCAATCCCCCCCCTTCTCTTTGCGACAGCAAGCGTTTTATGTTTAAAAAACTAGCACTCATAGGCTGCGGCTTAATAGGTGGCTCTTTTGCTTTGGCCCTTAAAAAAGCAAAAATGGTCGATCATGTGATTGGGTTTAGCAGCACACAGGCCACTCTCACTCGGGCTAAGGCGGGTGGGGTGATCGATGAGATGTCTACTAATTTAGGTCAAGCCGTAGTAGGTGCTGACTTGGTGTTACTTGCCATTCCCGTTCGATCCATAGGTCAGTGCTTTAGGGATATAAGGGATTTCATTGAGCCGGGTGCTTTGTTGATGGATGTAGGCTCAACTAAACATGATATTGAGAATGATGCTGTCGCTTTTTTAGGGGACAAGTTGTCTCAGTTTGTGCCTTCTCATCCGATTGCAGGAAAAGAAAAGTCAGGAGTAGACAACGCCAGTGCAGAACTGTTTTTGAATAGGCCGTTGATTTTGACACCCCTTTCACAAACGCAGCCTAAACTGGTTGAGACGGCCCGGCTGATTTGGACTACTTTGGGTTCGCGTGTTCATTTGATGAGCTCACGCGATCACGATAATGCCTTCGCAGCAGTCAGTCACTTACCGCATTTGATTGCATTTGCTTTCATGAACGGGTTGATGGGTCAACCTAATTTCGAACAGCTCCTATCCGTTGCAGGTCCAGGGTTTAGAGATTTTTCAAGAATTGCGGCCAGTGACCCCACTGTGTGGAAAGATATATTTTTCTCCAACAAAGAAAACTTGAAAAAACAAGTCCATCTTTTCTCCTCTTCGCTTCAAACATTAGAGCAATTAATTGACAATGAGGACTCGGACGCTTTGATTAAAATCATTGAACTCTCTCGCTCAACTCGCTCGAGCTGGCAGATCGATTAAGTTAAAAATAATCCTCTAAATTTTCACTCCTGGTTTCTCAAGATTTCAACTAGAACACCTGTTAAGTATGTATTGCACTCCATTTCTAGACATACCCTGGCTTGAGTCTGCTCGGGGTGAGGTTGCTTTGCCCGGCTCCAAAAGCATCTCCAACCGTGTGTTGCTGCTAGCTGCACTCAGCAGCGGCAAGACACTTATTCAGGGCCTACTCGCCTCTGACGACACCGCGGTCATGCTCAGTGCGCTCAAAGTGATGGGATGCACTTTAACTCAGAGCAGTGAGGGACTGAGCATCACAGGTATTCCAAGCACATTGGCCTCTTCCAGTGAGCACGCTCCACTTGATTTATTTCTTGGCAATGCGGGCACAGCCATGCGCCCCTTAACTGCAGCTTTGGCAGTTCTAGGGGTAAGCGCAAAAGTCCACGGAGTTGCTCGAATGCATGAGCGTCCGATTGGAGATTTGGTTGATGCACTAAAACAGATGGGTTGCTCAATCGATTATCTAGGGCAAGAGGGGTACCCGCCCCTGAGATTAAACCCAAGAGACGCGCTGCAACAAAGCAATTTTCAAGAATTGATTAAAAAACCTATACAGGTGCGAGGGGATGTATCTAGCCAATTCTTAACCGCTCTTTTAATGGCCCTTCCGCTTGCTTCAAAAGAGGACATATCAATTGAGGTAATGGGCGAACTGATCTCAAAGCCTTATATAGACATCACTCTCAAGATGATCCAACAATTTGGTGTCTGCGTTCTTAAAAATGGATTTAAACGCTTTGTAATCCCAAAATCCAGTACCTACTCAAGCGCAGGTACCGTACAGGTTGAAGCCGACGCTTCCTCGGCGAGTTACTTTATCGCACTGGGTGCGATAGCCTCTTTACCCTCTGATCGAGGGATAAGAATCAACGGTGTGGGCGCCAACTCAATCCAAGGTGATATTGAGTTCATTGGGGCTGCAAAAGCCATGGGAGCTCAAATTGAAGCTGGGACCAATTGGATTGAAGTTAAAAAGGGGGCCTGGCCCCTAAAAGCAATAGATATGGACTGCAACCATATTCCAGACGCAGCAATGACACTTGCTGTGATGGCACTTTACGCTGATGGGCCCTCAACACTTCGGAACATCGGGAGTTGGCGAGTCAAGGAGACCGACCGCATCAAGGCAGTTGCTCTTGAGTGCGGCAAATTAGGTGCGCATGTCCTGCAAGGAGATGATTGGCTACAAATTTACCCCATTGGGCCCGGCCAGTGGCGCTCTGCAAGCATTCATACTTATGACGACCACAGAATGGCGATGTGTTTCTCACTCGCCGCCTTTAATGGGGACAAAAAGAAGGTCAGGATTTTGGATCCAAAATGTGTAGGGAAAACATACCCCGATTATTTCGAAAATTTCCTGGGTCTTAGCTTAACGGATCCTTCTAGCGTGCCAGTCATTTGCATTGATGGCCCATCGGCTTCTGGAAAAGGGACCTTGGCGTCTTTGGTTGCTGAAAAATTGGGGTATCACTACCTAGATTCTGGGGCACTTTACAGAC
>DAIUEA010000349.1:0-2521 GCA_036845365.1 Limnohabitans sp.
CGTTAGCATTAATAGCTTTCTGTAAAAGTTCTTTAGCTTTTAATTGATTCTCCGTGGTGTCAAAGCCAACTTTAAGGGAGCGACCTACATCTAAGCTAAGCGATGTGGGAGTTAAATTGGAGCTCTGTAATGCCTCTTGAACCTTAGACTGCAAAGAGGCATCGACCGCAAAAGAGCTTTTTGCTGAAGAGATTTGAACCGCAGGAGCTTCACCAAAAAAGTTGGGAAGGGTGTACAAAAAACCAACCACAAGGGCGACAACGATGACTATGTATTTCCAAATAGGATATCGGTTCATTTGATTTCTTAAAAAAAGAGAGGCTATTGACTTTTAAAGCGTAAGCAATCTAGGAAAACTAAGCTTGAATTTCAAGCTAAATCACCAAGTGATGAAGATAAGCGAGTCTTGCATTTCATCACTTCGCTTTATAGCAATTGCAGTTGGATAAGCGAGTAAATAGAAGAGCAAAATCAGTCTATCAACCTGAAAACCAAACGAATTATTTCAAGGACCCTTTGGGTAAAACTTGAATAACTGCGCTTCTTTGGATTTGTACGATTACTCCACCGGCAATTTCGAGACCAACTTGTTGTTCAGACAATTGAGTAACTTTTCCTAAAAGTCCACCAGAAGTAGCTACCTCATCGCCTTTGGCAAGAGACTCCAGCATGGTTTTGTGTTCCTTTTGACGTTTCATCTGAGGACGAATCATGACAAAGTAGAGGACCACAAACATCAGCAATAAGGGCAACATACTCATGAGTGATGAGCTTAAATCGCTTCCAGCAGCAGTGGCAGCAGGAGCGGTTTGGGCGTAAGCAGAGGATATCAACACATCAAACTCCTATAAGGGCGGTGAAGCCCAAATTATTTATAAAAAAATCAAAAAAAGATTGTGGTTTAAAACCACCCCTTAACCCAGTTGAGCTAACCCTAGATTGTATGCTTCAGAATAGATCAGGTCATATTCGTCATTATTACTAAATAGGGACCAAATTTTTACCAACTATGCCTGCAAGCTCAAACATCGTCACTGAATCCTTGCCAAAGACCTCTTTCAGCTTGGTATCTGCCAAAATATTACGCTTGTTAACGGGATCTTGAAGCTTGTGTTCTTTGATGTAATCCCACAATTTCTTTATTATCTGAGTTCTTGCGACTGCTTCGGGCCCTATAACGGCAGCTAAGGCGGGATTGGGCTTTGTGCTAGCTGTGGCTGTGCTGGGTTTACGGGCTGTTTTAATTGCCTTTGTCGCTTTTGGTGTTTTGGCAGTTGACTTTTTTGCTGGGCTTGGTGTGGCCGTTTTTGAGGCCGCTGTCTTGCGGGGGGGATATTTACTATTCCTGGGCTCGAATGCGAAGCTTACTTTCCCCGCCTCTTCGTCCCAGCTTAAGTACGCTTTAAAAGGTCGGCGTGTACGCATGGAGACAAATTTGTCTAACAGATCGGTTTTGCCCGTACTCAGAAGTTTCTGTAATTGCTCTATTTCGATGGGTTGTTGGAGGACTATTTTTCCGCTTTTAAAGTTACAACTGGGGGTGGGTTGCTCCAGTGTGGGAATACTTTTTGAGCAAATATAGTTGCTACCCCATTCAAAAACTGGGGCCTTACATTTGGGGCAAGCCCCTAAGCTTGAGGCTGGATCAAACGCTACTAGCTCACCCGTTTCACCATTTTTATCCTCTCCAAAATCAAACTCAAGCTTCCAGTTTTTTTCCTCCTCATTAAACTTTAAAGCAATCTCAGCTGTGAAGGGCCATCCTGCCTTGGATCGGAACCCCTCGAGAGGACCAATTTTCTTGTCTCTTATAAACTGTTCTACCTCCCCTTGCTCAAAAGTGCGACCTCCTGGGGTTTTGCCAAAAGAGAATCCGCACCCCTCGGTATCCCCGGTTTTACCGCAGCAACTGTATCTGCGGTAGTTCTCCTTAACTACCCCTTCGCAATTAGGGCAAGCAGTTACAAGAGTTGAGTAATCTCCAGGAATTGTGTCCCTGTCGTATTCTTTTGCTTTTTTTACCATATGCTGAGTCATCTCAGCTATCTCTTTCATAAAGCTTTCCCTAGAAAGCTTACCCTGCTCAATCAGGGCCAACTTATGCTCCCACTCACCTGTTAGGGCTGGATGGGACAGCTCTTGAACGCCAAGACCCCTTAAAAGCGTCATTAACTGGAAAGCTTTGGCAGTAGGTATCAGTTCCCTTAAATCACGGATGATGTATTTCTCATTCAGTAATCCCTCGATGATTGCGGCCCGCGTGGCTGGGGTACCCAACCCTTTTTCTATCATCGCCTCGCGAAGATCCTCGTCCTCAACTAACTTGCCGGCCCCCTCCATCGCCCCAAGCAAAGTCGCCTCTGTGTAGCGGGCAGGGGGGCGAGTTTTGAGAGCTTTTGGATCAGCACTCTCAACCAGAGGTTTTTCACCGCTTGCGAGCACCACTAATCCAGCTTCTTTGTCGTCTTCGTCTTGAGCTTCTTTTCCGAAAATGGCTTGCCAACCAGGATTGACTAAAATT
>DAIUEA010000350.1:0-2514 GCA_036845365.1 Limnohabitans sp.
GGATACTCTAGCGCTGAAAAAGTGTTCCTCACTTTTGGTATCCAACAAGATAATATTTTTGGAACAGGCAATTACGTTGGAGCCCAAGTAAGCAGCAGCAAGTACAACCAAATTTTCCAAATAAACACTACCGATCCTTACGTAACACAGGACGGTGTTTCTCGTAGTCTTAATTACTACCATCGCTCCAGCATCCCTTATGTGGACCAAGGCGGAAATTACAGATTGATCACCGATGGAGCGGGCTTGAGATACGGAGTACCCTTTGCTGAACTTGATACTGTATATCTTGGAATCGCGGCAGAGCAAACGGAAATAAAACCCGGAAGCAACATACCGGCTTCATATCTTGATTTTGCTCAAAGATTTGGCTATACGACGATCTCTGTTCCGGCAACCATCGGTTGGGCTAGGGACAATAGAGATAATTTGATCACCCCCAATGATGGACGTTTGATAAGGCTTAACTCTGAGGTTGGGGTACTGGGAGATACGCGCTACATGAGAAATGGTGCTCAATTTCAGCAATACATTCCGATCACAAAGCAATACACCTTCGCTTTCAACAGTGAACTTGATTTAGGCACGGGTATTGAGGGCAAGGAGTATCCTGTTTTCAAGAACTATAGCTCTGGAGGCTTAGGCTCAGTCAGAGGATTTACAGCTGGTACCCTGGGGCCAAGGGATGTCACTGGCCTGACAGTTGGAGGATCTAAGAAATTTACCCTTAACACTGAGATCTTGGCGCCTTTTCCAGGTGCTGGCAATGATAAATCCCTTCGTTTGTACGCCTTTTTCGATATGGGTAACGTGTACGGTGATACGGAAAAGATGGATTTTTCACTGTTAAGGGCATCTGTTGGCGTAGGACTTAGCTGGATTTCGCCTATGGGGCCACTTCGTTTTGCAATCGCCAACCCCGAGAGATACTTTCCTGGAGATAGAATGCAGAAGGTACAATTTCAAGTCGGAACTTCTTTTTGATGAAAATGCTAATTACAAAAAATTTATTAATTGCTCTTTTAACCCTAGCTGCTACTTGTGTTGCTTGGGCTGAAGACTTCAGAATAGGTTATGTTAATACGGACCGTATTTTCCGGGAAGCCAACTCTGCCATAGCAGCCCAAACTAAGCTTCAGCAAGAGTTTACCAAACGTGAGAAAGAACTGGTTGAGCTGGGAAATTCTTTAAAAACCAATTCTGAAAAATTCGAACGTGACGCTCCAACTTTGTCTGATTCCCAAAGAGTCACTCGCCAGCGTCAAATTGCAGACCAGGACCGCGAGTTCCAAAGGAAAAGGCGAGAATTTCAAGAAGATTTGAACGCACGCAAAAACGAGGAATTTCAACAAGTCTTAGAAAAAGCCAACAAGGTTGTCCGTCAAGTTGCTGAGGCAGAAAAGTACGATCTAATTCTTCAAGAAGCGGTTTACATAAATCCAAAGCACGACATCACGGAAAAAGTGATTAAAGCAATAAACGCCCAAACTCCTGCTTCAACTGGCGCATCTAGTTCTAAGTAAGACTTTGTACCAACCTACCATGGACTGGAGCGAGCCGACTTGTTGTTGCTACCCCAAGTGCCTTAGAGCGTAGGCCCTGTGTCAGTACCTTTAACTGTCATTGTTGATCGACTAGGGGGTGAACTAGTAGGTTCTTCGCAGCTGAGCGTAAATGCGATTGCACCCTTAGATACTGCCGGGCCCAATGAGATCAGCTTCCTAAGCAACCCAATTTATGCAGATCAACTGGATAAAACTAAAGCGGGTTGCGTGATCTTATCAAGCAAGCACTTGAGGCAGGCTGGAGCGGTTAGAGAGGGCACCTTCATCGTTGTGGATCACCCCTATCTTTATTTCGCCCAATTGACCCAACTGTGGCGCAGTTTGCATCCTTTGCACGATTCAAATGAGCCCTTGGTGCATCCAAGTGCAGTAATCCATCCCAGCGCTTTCGTTCACCCCAGTGCTCGGATAGGACCTCTGTGTGTGGTAGGTCCTGGAGCAGAGATTGGAGAGCGAACTGTACTCACCTCAAATGTGAATGTGGCTCATGGCTGCAAAGTCGGAGCTGACTGTATTATTCATCCAGGCGTAGTCATAGGCGCAGATGGTTTTGGGTTTGCTCCTAACCAAGGAGGATGGGAGAAAATTGAACAACTCGGCTCAGTCCTCATCGGTAACCGTGTTGAAATTGGTGCCAACACCTGTATTGATCGTGGGGCACTTGGAGATACGATCATAGAGGACGGCGTAAAGTTAGATAACTTAATTCAAATTGCTCACAATGTTCGTATTGGCGCTCATACTGCAATAGCCGCTTTTGTTGGAGTATCTGGGAGCACAAAAATTGGCTCTCATTGCACGGTTGCTGGGGGGGCGGGATTTGTCGGGCATATAGAAATCGCTGATCATGTGAATATTGGAGCTAAGGCGGTTATTACTCGCTCAATTTCAGAAAAAGGTAATTACGGCGGTTACTATCCTTTTGACCTTGATTCAGTGTGGAGGAAAA
>DAIUEA010000351.1:0-2500 GCA_036845365.1 Limnohabitans sp.
ATCATAGTCCCAGCAAGCAAAGCTCAATTGAAGACGATTCATGGGTGTACTCCTAGTGGTTCAATAAAAAAAATTTCTAGCTGTTTTCAATAACTCGGGACAATCCCTCAAGAAAGGACCATAAAAGTTGTGATGACAAACAAAAGTGTTGAGGTTGCGAAGTAGTGGCTTTGAAAGGCATGACCTTGCGGTCTTTAAAAAATGAGGGCTAACTCTTTGTCATAGACAGAACGCGATGACATGGTGTTCTGGGGTATTTTACCCAACCTGCAGACCCGCTAAAAAACCTTCACCAACACAGTCTAAAGGGTGCGGTTAATGTAGCGTTTAATTACTATAGCAGGGCTTTACCTTGGGCAGGGTACATCATTAAATGATAAAGAAGACTTACGCAGTCTCACTCAGGTCTCATAGGGATTAGGATGCGTTCAGTGATTTGAGCAACCGGCCCCACTTTTCCATGTCTTTTTGTATCACCGCAGTAAACTCTTGCGGTTTATTGCCAATCACATCGAATCCATTGTTGATGATAAAATTTTTAACTTCTGGAGTTTGTAAAGCGGTTGAGATATCGTTTTGAATTTTATTGACAACCATCAAGGGAGTTCCGGCTGGGGCCAAAATTCCGTACCAACTCGAAGCATCAAAGCCAGGCACGGTCTCTCCAACCGTAGGAATATCAGGAAATCCTTCCAGTCTCTTGGGGCTAGAGACTGCAATAGCGCGCAATTTTCCTGAAGTGACATAAGGCTCCAATGTTGGTATAGCGCCGAACATCAACTGAATATGTCCGCCCAAAAGGTCAACCACCGCTTGGCTAGATCCCTTGTAAGGAACATGATTGAGTTCGATGCCAGTCTCTTGTTTGAGTAATTCCATGTCCAAGTAGGGTGAAGTTCCCGTGCCACTAGAGCCAAAACTTAATTTACCAGGTTGTGCTTTTGCGAAGGCAATCAAGTCTTTGACTGATTTGATCGGGTAGTTTGGGTAGATCAATAAAAAATTGGGTGTCGAGGCAATCAGAGAGATCGGTGCAAAATCTTTTACAGGGTCATAGCCAAGCTTACGTTGAAAAGGTGTGATGGTGTGCGCGTTGGAGATCATCACCAGTGTGTAACCATCGGGAGGTGATTTTGCAATCATCTCAGTGGCAATGGAGCCATCTGCGCCAGCTTTGTTTTCAACAACAACTGACTGAGACCACATCTCAGAAAGTTTTTTTGAAACACTTCTTGCTATCGTATCGGTCCCACCACCGACGGAGAATCCCACCACCAATCGTACGGGTTTATTGGGGTAGTTCTGAGCACAAACCCATTGGACACAAAGTCCCATTAGCAACAGGCCACGGCAGCATTGGACCCAAATCTTTTTGTACCCCAATAGTTGTGACACGTCTGGAACTCCTAAAATTTTATTTTGATGCGATCATAAATGAGCTAACTTTAAAAGTTTTCCATGCTTACCCTATAACGCTTCGGATTTTTTTTCTGGATAATGTTTTTATCTTATTCTTACTCTTGCACAAGGGATTTCTTCATGTCGATTTACATGGTTCAACACGCTTTCTCTAAGCCCGAGTGGGAGCAAGAGTGGAATGAGTGGTATGCGGGAAACTTGATCGTGCTCATGAAAGTGCCTGGTTTCATAACGGGTCAGCGCTTTAAAGCTCTCGACGGTAGTCCGCCACGCTATATGGCCATGTACACCGTGTCTTCACCCGAGGTGTTTGAGTCCGCTATTTACACCCAAAGTGGTGGTGGTGGGACTGCTAGCCAGCGATTTCGGCCTGCGTACAGTGTCTGGATACGAAATCTATTTGAAGGTCTCAGTCAAGCACCTGATGTTCATGCGGATGAGGTTTTGATGGTTTTGGATAGTCCTGAAGTGCCGACCCAATATTCGGGTGTCAAGCTTGAGGCGATGCAAACCACTGGTTTTCATAGGACAACTCCTGCGCGTGGATTGGGTGTCATTAAGCGGAGTGAAGTTGAGCGCATTCCAAAAATGGACAACCTAATCTTTTACGAGGCCTTGACTCACCAGCAAGGATTTATTCCCAAAAGCTAGGCCGATACGGATTTGAAAAAGCTTTGGTAAGAAGATCGATCCATTTAAATTTTTTATATTCTGGGCTAGGGGTTAATGTCCCGATTGGAACTTGAGCATGAAATCACCTGATCTTTACGATATTTTGATTGTGGGTGGCGGTATTGCAGGTATGGTTGCGGCTTGTCGTGCCACAGAGCTGGGATTAAAGACGCTTTTGCTTGAAAAAGGGGATAAGGTTGACTACCCTTGCAATACTCGTTTTGCAGGGGGAACATACCATTTGAGTTTGCGTGACTTGATGGCCCCGACACAAAGCCTCATTGAGACGATGGTGAAATCGAGTGATGGCTTTATTTCTGAACAACATGCCCAATCGTTGGCGCAGGGAGCACCTAGGCTCATTGAATGGCTACAAGCTGCAGGCATGAGCTTTATTAAAGTCTCTGAG
>DAIUEA010000352.1:0-2489 GCA_036845365.1 Limnohabitans sp.
GGCTTGGGAGGTTATATTGATGGATGATGTGGATCAGTTCAATGCCTCTCATCAGCAGTTTGCTTTCAATTGCTTTGTCAACGCATTGACTCCGACTTCAGGACTTCAAAGATGGGTAGTTGCTGCGGGAAACTGCCCACCCAATGATTTAAAACTTCGAGAGGATCTTAGAACCCGACTGGGTTGGGGTCATGTATTTCATTTGGAGCCTTTAAATGAACAAGACTGCCGCAAGGTGCTCCAAAATCATGCAAACGAATTAGGCCTTAAAGTTGGCTTAGACTTAGAGGATTACATATTGAGCCGTTTTACAAGAGACCTTAACTCCCTTATCAATCTGCTTGATGAATTGGATGCTTACGCACTTCAAAGAAAGAGGGCAGTTACGATTCCTTTGCTCAAATCAATGCTTGAGGAGGATTGATGAAGCCGCACTGGACCAAGCAGTCTATGATTGCGGGTCGTTGACGTGAAATAAAAAAATGAAAAAACTAACTTTATTTGATTTAGACCACACCCTGTTGCCTATTGATTCTGATTACGCTTGGGGTGAGTTTACGATGCGTTTAGGTTGGGTAGATCCAGATCTTTTTAAAGAAAAAAATGACAGGTTTTACTCCGACTATAAAAACGGCACCCTTGATATCCATGAATATGTGGAATTTGCTACTCAGGGAATTCGCCAGATGGGGAAACTCAAGTCTGAACAGGCGCATGAAAAGTTTATGCAGGAGGTTATCGATCCTGCTATCACACCACAAGCAAGGGATCTAATTAATCGGCATCAAATTGCGGGTGACCGGGTGATGATCATCACAGCAACCAACGAATTCGTGACCCGTCCCATTGCGCAAAGATTAGGGGTGAGTGAGCTGATTGCGGTTGAGTTGGAGATCAACGAAACGGGTTGGATAAATGGGAGAATCAAGGGTGTTGCCTCCATGAGAGAGGGCAAAGTGACCCGTTTAAAGCAGTGGTTTGCTGAGCAAGGAGACAAGTGGGAGAATACGGATATTACTTTTTACAGCGACTCAATCAATGATTTGCCTTTGTTGAGCGCTGTGAATCACCCCGTTGCAACCAATCCTGATGAAAAATTGCGGGACTGGGCGCTTAAGAAAGGTTGGCCGATTTTGGAATTATTTCCAGTCATATGATAAAAAAAATAATCGACCGTATTATGGGTCGCCGTAAAAATGGTGATTTACAAAATACCTCATCCGACAGCGTAGCCACAAGCAATGTCAGCTCAAACACCAGCTCTTTGAGTCCTTTTAGGCGCACGGTGAAAAAATTTGGTTCTCAAAAAATCATTCCATTAAAGCTGCACAAAATTGACATCAAAAATGTGGATGACCGGGCAATAGATGTGGTCGAGACTTTGCAAAATAAAGGCTATAAGGCTTACATCGTGGGCGGCGCGGTGAGGGATTTACTTTTGGGTATGAAGCCTAAAGATTTTGATGTTGCAACCAATGCAACCCCTGAACAGGTCAAGGCTTTATTTAGAAGGGCCTTTATTATTGGCCGACGGTTTCGCATCGTTCATGTGGTGTTTGGTAGAGGCAGGGAGCACGAGGTCGTAGAGGTCTCCACGTTTAGAGCATTTTTAGACAGCGCACAAGCTCACCAAGTCATTGGAAATGAGCGGTCAGGTAAAAAGGAGTTGGCGGGGGTATCTCACGCCGTCGATGAGTCCGGGCGGGTACTTAGAGATAACGTATGGGGCCCCATGGATGAGGACGCCACTCGCAGGGACTTCACCGTGAACGCCATGTACTACGACCCGTTAACACAAGAGGTCATTGACTTTCACGGTGGATTTGAAGATTCCACAAAAAGAGTCATCAAAATGATTGGTGACCCGCAGTTGAGGTACCGTGAAGATCCGGTCAGGATCATAAGGGCTATTCGCTTTGTTGCGAAGCTCTCGCCTCTTGGATTTAAGCTTGAAAAACAAACGGCTAAGCCATTGAGTTCGATGGTGCGTTTGCTAGAGGATGTACCCCCTAGTCGCTTGTTTGATGAAACTTTAAAGCTCTTGCAAACGGGCCATGCCATAGCCAGTATTGAGCAACTCAAAAAATTAGGTCTTGAGAGGGGTATTTATCCGATCTTGGATTTGGTTGTTGAGCGTGTGAGTCAACCCATGGTCCAAGCTGCTTTGGTGGACACAGATAGACGAGTCTCAGAGGGTAAGCCTGTGGTCCCCAGCTTTTTGCTTAGTTGTTTATTGTGGACGGATGTTCTTGAGCGGTGGCAAAATTTAAGCGCTCACACCCCATCTTACTCCGCCTTACAAGAGGCAATAGACCAAGTCTTTGACGCCCGCATCGGTGACGTCTCAGGCAGGGGGAAGTTGGCCGCTGATATGCGAGAGATATGGAGCATGCAAACTCGCTTTGATAAACAAACGGGCAGAGCTCCGTTAAGTCTCGTCGATCAACCCCGGTTTAGAGCTGCATTTGATTTTTTGAGGCTCAGGGCTA
>DAIUEA010000353.1:0-2483 GCA_036845365.1 Limnohabitans sp.
GGGGTGCATTTGTGAAGTATAAAAACATCAAATGGCTTTTCTCTCACGCAGGGGGAACGATTCCAATGCTTGCTGGCAGGATCAATTATTTCCATGGAAACGCTAAAAATATAAATGAATTCGCGCCTCAAGGGATTGAGGCCGAATTAAGAAAACTCTTTTACGATACGGCCAATGCGACTCACCCAGCAAGCATGGCTGCACTTTTAAAATTGGTACCCCCATCCCAAGTTGTTTACGGCAGCGATTACCCTTACCTTCCCATGGATACGCAGGTGAAGTCATTGCAAAGTCTTGGATTGGGGGGGACTTTAGTTGACATGATTGAGCATAAAAATGCCGAAAGCTTGCTTAAAGCATCTTGAGCCATAACAAAAAGTATGCAAGATGTGTTGGCAATCGTATTTTTACTTTAGATGAAAAAGTCATATTTGAAAGGCGCCATCAATGAATCAAACCACCGATAATTTAAATGTTGTACCACGGAGGTCCAATCAAACAAAAAGAGAGGGGGTTTTGGCCGTGCACTCAGTGGATGAGTTTGTATTTAGCGTGCCAGACTTAAATGCAGCCATTAAATTTTACGAAAGCTTTGGTCTTAGAGTTGAGCTAGAAAGCTTTAAGGGTCAAATGGCTGTGGGTCTTTATACGGACCACCACTCACACCGTTGGGGTAGGATTTTAAAGGGGGGCGTTAATAAACGTTTGTTGTGGATGACTTACGGTATTTATTCAGAAGACTTAGATCCCTTTAAAGAGCACCTGCAAAGAAGTGGCGTTCAGTTCATTGACTCACTCGATCCTGAGTCCCCAGCGAATACTGGCATATGGTTTAAACACCCTGATGGGTTGCCGATTCAAATAAAGATTGCCGAGAAATCTTCCCCCTCTGAGGCTCTGACTCCACTCTACCCACCGCCTTGCACCGATCACGGGAGAGCGCCTAACGGATCAAAAGTGCCGTTGGTTCGCCCTGTCCACATGTCCCACATCCTTATGTTTTCCCCACAAGTCAACAGGGCAGAAGCCTTCTATAAAGAGGTTCTAGGACTGCGCTTGTCTGACTCTGCTGGGGACGATTTGATTGCTTTTATGCACTCTCCTCACGGAAGTGATCATCACCTAATTGCCGTATTAAAGTCAACTGATTACGGTCTGCATCACACCTCATGGGCGGTAAGGTCTATAGATGAGGTGGGTCTGGGTATGAAGCAAATGGCAAAGGCCGGATTTGAACAAGGATGGGGCTTAGGACGGCACGTTCTGGGATCCAATTATTTTCGATATGTCAAAGATCCGTGGGGATCCTACAGCGAATACTCCTTTGACATAGACTTTATCCCCCATACCATAGATTGGCCTACAGCCAACCACCCGCCAGAGGATTCACTCTATGTGTGGGGACCTGACGTGCCAAAGGATTTCGTTAACAACTATGAAGTTTAGTGACTTTACCGCTGGAGTTGTGTTGAAAGAAATCCAAACCATTAAGTCAGCGGGTTGCTGCAGTGCTTTTTGAATCCTGCTCGCTCAACAACCTTTGAGTACCACCTCTCGAGATGCTCAAAGATGGGGCGCTCAACAGGTATATTAAACCAGCGATATGCAATCAAAGCCATGGGTATATCAGCCAGTGTAAAGTGATCGCCTGCGACAAAGGGGCTAAGGGCAAGTCTTTCGTCAAGGATGGTGAACGCTTTAATCATGAGTTGACGGCTTTGCTCCAGTGCGTTTAAGTCGCGTTCTTCTGGTTTTAATCTAACCCATCCCCAAAATAAGGGCCGCATAGCGGGCCAAGCGAAAGTGCTGTTCCACTCCAACCACTGGTCTACAAGGCCTGCAGATTTTGGGTCACTGGGATACAAAGGCTTTGGTTCTTCTTTTGCGGTAGGTCTCCTAGCCAAATACCTCATTACAGCTTGTGACTCCCAGAGCAAATACCCCCCATCATTGATGGTGGGTACCAAACCATTTGGATTGGCTGCTAAGTACTCCGCAGTTTTATTAACACCGTACTCCATACCTGCATCGATACGTTTAAAGGGTATGGACAGATCTTCACACGTCCAGAGAACTTTTTGTACATTGATTGAATTGGCACGGCCCCAGATAATTAACTCGCTCAAAATACATTCCCTTTATCGTTAGTCAAGTGATATTGCGCTTTTATCCAAGATGAATCAGTCAAGGGTATATCACCCATAGCCCAAGACTGTTAGAAATTAAAAGAGGGCAAGATTTACCCGACAAGACAGCAACTCCAATACACTATAACCCTTAGTTTACTTAATTTAAACTACAAAAGAAAAATCAATTGACATAAAAATGTAATTAGGTTTCAGGCATAGGGTAAATAGTTATTCACCGTATTGGTGGATAAGCTTGTTGATAACTTGAGGAGATTGAGATTTTATGCGGTCGTTACTGGCATGTCTAAAAAAGGGGCAGTAAGACTCGTATGTAAAAAAGATTTACTCTTTTTA
>DAIUEA010000354.1:0-2476 GCA_036845365.1 Limnohabitans sp.
GTATAGGGCCATCCCCTTGTTGTTCCAGACATTTGCGCTCAGCGGGTTCGTCTCTAACGCTTTGTCAAAGTAGAGTAGACTTTTTGCACTTTCACCAGTTTGGGCCCACAAAGTACCGGTGAGCTGCAAAGCGTCAAAATGTGTGGGTACCAGTTCAAGTATTTTGAGGTAACCACTTAATGCTTGTTCGAGTTTTCCGGATTGGTGAAGTTGAAAAGCATTAAGAAAAAGAGATTGAACTAAGATTTGTGTTTTATCATTTCTAAGCGCAGGCTTTATTTTCGTTGTGAGTAACGGGCGATGCTTGGAGGGGATATTTTTTTTCTGCATGCGAGCCAGTAAACCAATCGATGACAAAGAATTGAAGGAATGTTTTCAAAAGCCGCTAAAAAGACTTTCCTTCCATGAGGTTATGTGTGCGATTTTAAGGGCGCGCTTTAATTAAAATGTAACTCTCGTAAAATAAAATTCGCAAAACTCATTTGTACGAGCCCATTTCTCCATTTCTCCATTCCCCCTTATTCCTTTATAAAAACAGTTTTGGGCATATCGAATCTTGATTTACTTTATGACGGGCAAAGATCCTATTTTTGATGCCGCTCTTGTAGACCCAACCATACTATTTTTCATTTTCAAGAGATTTCTTAGCTCCCTTTTTGGCTTAATTAAATCGATACCCCAATATGAGGTTAAATCACTTCAGGCACAAATTTAATTATGCTCGCTCACCCGGTTTGAAAGTAGGGTTGTGTGTCTCAAGTGATAATAGAGGACGTCTTAAACATTACAGTTTTGATATTTTAAATGATTAATTCTATAAGATCATGAGTTCCACGCATAATGGCATTGGGCCATTGGAATGTGTATTTATGTAGAACAAGCTAGGATGGGCGTTAGCATGTAGACTGAATTTTCGAGCAAGTTTTACTTAGCATAAGTTTACATTCAAAGATTGGCAATTTAACCTAAAATACTAGATTGGATTTAATTAGAGTTTTCGCAACCGCGTCTCCTAATGTAAGCCCAGAATTTAAAACTATAAGAATCAGCAAGGATTGCAGTATATGGCAAGATCTCAAAATAGGGATAGTTCTTTAAAGAGCATAAGAGGGGGGGTTACAGGTTGGGTATTACGGATCCTCTTGTTAGTGGGTCTTGCAGGTGGTGCTTGGTATTACTTCACAAACAAAGACGCACCAGACGCCGACAAGCGAAGTGGATCAAAAAATAGACCCGTTTCAGTTGCTGTAGGTGAGGTTAAAACTGGCGACATCACGGTAAGTTTGAGTGCGCTTGGGACTGTAACGCCTAGAAATACCGTTACCGTCTATCCGCAGGTAGGCGGCGTTTTGACGGGTGTTTTTTTTAAAGAAGGCGATATGGTCGAAGCAGGGCAGTTGCTAGCTCAAATAGACCCAAGAATTTACGAGGCCACCCTCAAACAGGCACAAGGCGCGCTGGAGCGTGACAAGATGTTGCTGAGCAACGCTCAGACCGATCTCAAGCGTTATGAGACTTTAATTGCACAGGACTCAGTCTCAACTCAGATCTACGACACACAAAGAGCGTTAGTCGATCAATACAAGGCAAGCGCTTTAACGGATCAAGGATTGCTTGATTCTGCAAAACTTCAAGTTGAATTTGCAAAAATCATTTCCCCAATCTCGGGGCGAATTGGTCTTCGCCTTGTAGACCCTGGTAATTTAGTTCAAGCCAATAATTCGAGTAGCTTATTTGTGATCACTCAAGTCAGTCCGACAACTGTTATTTTTGCTGTGCCACAAAGTTTGCTGCTAACTTATTTGGAGAAGCTCAACCCATCCATGGTCCCACCCAAGCCTGGGAGTTCAGCAAAGGGGGAGTCTACAAACTCCAACGCTAGACCATGGTCATCCAATTCCTCCAAGTCCATCAAGTCAGACAAGACAGCCGAGTCAAATAATTCAATAAAAGGGGCGGCTGTTGAGATAGAGGCTTGGGACAGTGACAATAAGTTTTTATTAGACAAGGGCAAGCTCGACAGCATTGACAATGTGATTGACCTAACGACGGGTACGGTCAAGCTCAGAGCGGTATTTCCCAATAAAAAAGGAACTTTGTTTGCCAATCAATTTGTGAATGTTAAATCCATTTTAGAGATAAAAAAAGACGTCGTCTTCATGCCCCTTACAGCGATGCAAAAAGGCATTAACGGTACATTTGTTTATAAAGTTAATGAAGACGGGAAAACAGTCGCTGTGGCACCTGTCAAACTGGGTCCCACAGATCAGGACAAGATACTTGTTGAATCGGGCTTGGTCCCTGGAGATAAAGTCGTGGTCGATGGCCTTGACAAGTTAAGAGAGGGTGCAAGCATTTTAATCACCGAGGCCGCAAAGCCAGGAGGGGCAGGGGGATCTAGGGGGCGTAAGGGTGCTGAAGAAAAAAGCCCGCCTCTTAAGGCTGAGCCCGGCGCAGCCCCCCTTCCCGCTAACCC
>DAIUEA010000355.1:0-2464 GCA_036845365.1 Limnohabitans sp.
CTCTGGACTAGCAAATCCTTTGAGTGCTGCTGACCATGGGGCGCCGGTACGAATTCTAAGAATAGGTATGCAAAAGTCTCCCTACGAGGTCTATGCATCTCCAAAAATCAAAAAATGGGAGGACTTGAAAAAGAAAACTGTGATGATTGGAGGTATCAAGGACATCACGCGGATCTATTTCGAGGAAATGGGAAAGAAAAACAACCTTCAACCTGGTGGCTATGATTATTTGTTTGCGGGTGCCACTGCTGCGCGATTTGCCGCCTTGGCCAGTGGCTCAGTGGATGCCACGATCTTGACGCCACCCTTGAACTTTAAAGCGGCTGGTGAAGGTTATACATACTTGGGAACATCAGCAGATTACAGTAAAAATTTTCCGTTCACGGGATATCCGATCAATTTGAACTGGGCGCGTGAGAATAAAACCACGGTCCAGCATTTCCTTAAAGCCTACAGCATGGCAGTGGATTGGTTTTATCAACCTAAAAATAGAGATGAGGCCATCACCATCTTGGCGCAAGCCTTGAAGTCTGACCCCCAAGATGCAGCTAAAACCTATGACTTCTTTGTGAAAATCCGTATTTTTGATCGCGATGGGTTGGTAGATGCTAGCGGGATTGAGAATTTGATCTCTATTTTGAAGCAACAAGGTGATATTGAGGGCGGTGTTGAGTTGAGCCGTTATTACGATTCATCCATTGTCAAGTAACTACTCAATCATTGCGGAGCTTATCGGATGAGTTTAACAACAACGCCACCCGCGAATTCTTTTTGGGATAAGCACGGGTGGGCGAGCGTATCCACGCTCGTTGGATTTTTACTCTGGGAAATCACAGCCCGGTTTTTTGTCACCAGTAAGTTGTTTTTAGCGGCACCTAGCCAAATTATTGCGGCCTTCATACCCCTATGGGCGAGTGGTGAGTTGCCCAAACACTTGAGCACAAGTGCCATGGAATTTGTGTTGGGATACTTTTTTGCAGCATTGCTGGGTGTAGTGATTGGTTTTTTTATGGCCAGTTTCAAAGCCAGCAAACAAATCCTTCAGCCCTGGGTCTCAGGTCTTTATGCCACACCAACAGTTGCGCTTGCACCTCTGTTTATTTTGTGGTTTGGTGTCGGTATTTTCTCAAAAGTAGTCGTCATTATTCTTCTCGTTGTGTTTCCTGTCATCATCAACACAGAGACCGGACTTCGACAAACGCCTCACTCACTCATCGAGACGGTGAAGAGTTTTGGGGCAAATCGACGGCAAATCTTTTTCAAAGTGGAGTTGCCCTCAGCACTACCATTTATTTTTGCTGGACTCAGATTGGGCATCGGTAGAGGTTTAATTGGTGTCGTGGTGGCAGAATTGTTCGGTGCTCGATCAGGCTTGGGTCTCTTTATTCAACAATCGGCAGAGACATTTAATATGCCGGCTTTGTTCGCGGGCGTGTTGATTCTGGCCTTTACAGGCATTGGACTCACAACGTGTTTTATTTGGATTGAGAAAAACGTCACACCCTGGGGGCAAGAATGATGAGCTCTAATTTTAAATTGTCCGCTCATCAGGTTTGTAAGTCCTTTGGCGAGCTTGAAGCTCTCAAAGACATCGATATTCATGTCAAAGCTGGCGAATTCATCTCGATTGTCGGACCATCGGGATGCGGGAAAACAACCTTTCTCAGAATTGTGGGTGGGTTGGAGAGTTCTTCATCCGGCTCCATCACTTTGAACGGGCACTTAGTGACACAGCCTGGATTAGACCGAGGGTTTGTTTTTCAGCAAGATAATTTGTTACCTTGGCGTACCATTTTGAGTAACACTGAGATCGGGCTTGAGATTGCTGGAAAGATCACACCTGAGCAACGTGAAAAAACGCTATCACTCTTGGAGTTGGTCGGTCTCAAGGGATTTGAGAACTATTACCCCAGGCAGTTATCTGGCGGAATGCGTCAACGTGTCAATTTGGCCCGTGCGTTGGCCATTAATCCAGATTTACTGCTGATGGATGAGCCCTTCTCAGCGCTAGATGCACAAACTCGGGAGATCATGCAAACTGAGCTTTTGAGAATTTGGAATGAGGGCAAGAAGACAGTGTTGTTTGTCACGCATCAAATTGATGAGGCCGTGCTTTTATCCGACAAAGTTTTGGTGTTCGCTCGCAGGCCTGGCCGACTTCAAGAAATTGTTGAGATTAATTTGCCTAGACCCAGAACCCTCAGCATGAAGCGTCAGCCTGAGTTTATGAAAATCGTTGATCACATCTGGAGTCTCATTGAGTTTGATGTGCGTGCCTCTGTCTTAGAAGACGCTGCTTAGAGCATGTCTTCGTAATGTGAGTTTGTTTCCCCAATACTAATTAATGATCAATTCACCTAACTTACAAAGCTCTACAACTCATCTCAAAAGAATGGGGGAGGTTTCATTATGGAACCTTTTTTCAGGCTATATCTTGGTAGGTCTCTTCGGATTTGGTGGAATT